>CANCGR010000130.1 GCA_947377625.1 Gammaproteobacteria bacterium
AGCGTCATAGCCGATGCGTGCAAGACGATAGGCTTCGGCGGAGGCGGTTGTGGTCTGTTCTGCTGCGGCAACATTACTGGCCGCTGCCTGCAATCTGGCAGTCGCTGCACGCTGCGCCGCATCAGTCTCAAGGCGCGCGCGCGTCACACCAGCTTCTGCAGCATTGAGTTCAGCAGCAGCGGCAGCGATGTTGCCGCGATTGCGATCGAACAAGGGCAACGGGAACGAGATCTCCGCCACCAGCGCATTGTCGCCACTGCTGGCAAGGTGGCGCACGCCCAAGGACACGGCCGGCGCAGGAATGCGCTGTTTCTCGACAACCGTGAGACGCCGTTTGGCCGCTTCATGTTCAGCTTGCGCCGTGGCAATCACCGGAGCATTGGCCTGTGTTGTGGATACAACCTGCGCAACAGCAGCAGTGGCATTCAGCATTGATACAGTGATTTCTGAATAGGGTTCAGCAGTGCCAGCCATGCTCGATAACTCGGCAAAAGCCGCTGTATTTTCAGCGTTCCCGGTATCCAATGCTGATTGGGCAGTGGTAGCAGCGGCCTCTGCCAACAGCTGGCGTAATTCCGGCTCCCTGCCTGCTGCGACCAGCGCTTTTGCTGAACGCATATCTTCGCGCGCACGCTCCAAGTCGGCATCCAACAGTTTGACGCGCGCTTGATTGGCTTCAGCCGTGGCATAAGCAAGCGCCAGTTCGTAAGCGAACTCGATGCGATCCTGTTGTTGCCGCGACTGCGCAACCCCCAGTTCAGCACGACCAGCCGCCATGCGAGCGGGACGTTGACCAGCCAGTTCCAACGGGTAAGCCAGCGACAAGGTAGTTTGTGCCTGATTCGAGCCACGGTAAGTTCCGCTGCCGGCAACATCCTCTACTGCCAGACCCAACACCGGATTCGCTCTGGTCTGTGCCTGTTGGGCACGGCCCTGCGCAGCAGCAACCTCCGCATTGGCTTGCAGCAAACGCGGGCCTGATCGCTCCGCCAGTTTGAGAAGTTCGGCAAAGGCAGGCGCCGACGCCGCATTCACCACAGCAACATGGCACAGCAGGTTGATGATGAGGACTGACAGAAGATGGGTGCGCATAAGTGAGCAATACATAGAGCGGCAAACGAGGCCGCCTAAAGGTATTTGGTGATTTCCTTGAACTCGTGAATGGCATGGTGGCTGTCGGCAGCTTTGCCGCCAACCGTGTGTTCAAGGCAGTGGTCGATATGGTCGTGGATCAACACTTTCTTGGCACTGGCAATGGCACTTTCAACAGCATGCAGTTGCTGGGCAATTTCGAGGCACTCACGCTGGTCTTCCAGCATCGTGATCACCGAGCGCAAATGGCCCTGCGCACGCTTCAGACGTTTGGTGATTGCGGAATGGGTTTTATGAACGTGTGGTTTTTTCATCAGGCTATCCTATCCAGGGGGATAGGATCATGCAACCTGCATTGCTTCACCGCCGGCCATGCGACCGGCGGCTTCTGCTTGCTATCGGTTCAGCCCCTGACGTGGGTATTGAACCAACCCACCATGCGCGTCCACGCTTCAGTAGCTGCTGCTTCGTTGTAACGTTCGGGCGTGGCATCGTTGAAGAAGCCATGCACGGCATTGGGATAGATGTGCCCTTCGTGCTTCACGCCCGCTGCCGTTAGCGCCGCATCAAACGCGGGCCAGGCTTCGATGGTGCGGGTATCCAGCGCGCCATGCTGCACAAGAATCGCCGCTTTGATTTTTGCTACGTCTGCCACCGGCGGAGTGCTGCCGTAAAATGGCACAGCCGCAGCAAGATCAGCGCCGAGCCGCACTGCCAACTGGTTGGATACACCGCCGCCATAACAAAAACCGGTCACGCCGATCTTGCCGGTGCAGTCGGCGCGACCCTTCAGCCATAGCGCGCTGGCTACGATGTCTTCAAAGCGCTTGTTGGCGTCGAGTCCGTTGAACAACTGCCCGCCTTTGAAATCATCGCCAGGGTAACCGCCCACAGAGGTGAGCACGTCGGGCGCAAACGCCATGAAGTTGGCCATCGCCAGCCGGCGCGCGACGTCTTCGGTGTGCGGATTAAGCCCGCGATTCTCGTGCACCACGATAATGCCGGGCAGTTTGGACGGCTCAGCCGAACGGCTGTCGGCACTGAACGGGCGCACCAGATAACCTTTGATGAAGCCGTGCCCCTGCGGCGAAGGCAGCGTCACGTAACTGGCCCTGATGCGCTCATCGTTATGGGCGATCTGCTGCCCCATTGCGTAGTCCGGCATCAGTGCTTCCACCAGCGCGCTGGCAGTAAGGCCGGCCACGGCAAACTGTTTGGCCCGGTTCAGGAAAGTGCGGCGACTGATCTCGCCGTGGATGTACTCGTTGTAAAGCTCAATGGCTTCCGCTGGCACTGTGCGTCGTTCTTTCGATGACATGACATTTTCCCCTCTGTTGGTGTGGCAGATGACGGGGATTACACAGCTTCAATGCAGGCGGCGCAAGCTGGCAGCGATTGAAGACTTTTCAGTCGCGATCAGGGGCTCCGAGCGGGAAGTAACCCCGGTAAGGCCGCGCTTCTTCCACTACTTTGACAACCGAGGGCTGCGCCAGCAATCGTTTGCGATAAGCACGCACGTTCGCGAATTTGCTGTCGATGGGATGCGCCCAGTCCGCATAGAAAAGTGCTGGCGCTGCTGAACAATCCGCCAGCGTAAAAGTATCGCCCACAGCCCAGTGGTCTTGTGCTATTTGGCCTTCAAGCCACTCATAGGCCACCTCCAGCATTTGCCTGGCTTCGGCAACGCCCTTGGCATCTTTCTCTTCGCTGCTTCTCATGCTGTTCAACACAATTTTTGACATCGGCGTCATCACGTAATTGTCAAAGAAGCGATCCATGAAACGCACTTGCAAAGCCAACTGGTTATCTGCCGGTATCCAGGCAGTAGCGCTTTCATTGTGTGTCATCAGGTGTTCCACAATGATGCTGGATTCGGCGATGACTTTTTCGCCATCACGCAGCACCGGAAACTTCTTGATCGGCCACAGTGATTTAAGTTCGTCCCAGGCAGCCGCATCTTCGACCAGACGATAGGTGAAAGGCGTTTGATCTTCATACAACGCAATCAATACTTTCCAGCAGTAGGATGAAAATGGGTGCGCGTAAAGCGTGATAGCCATAAAAAGTTTCCTTAGTTAAGTGATGCGCCCAAGGCATCAAGCAGAAAGTTTGAGCCGTGTTCACGCGCGCCGGCGTCTTCATAGCCGTCCAGAAAAGCGCCTTGCTCTGTCAACTTGAGCTTCGTTTGCGAGCCTGACTTGCTGAGTTCAAAAGTAGCGAGTGAAACGGAAATCTTGCGATCGTCCAAGTGCAATTCGTACGAATAGATAAGGCGTTCGTTGACAACGACGTCGTGATAAACGGCGTCAAAGGTGCTTATCACACCGCTTGCCCAGCGCCCTTTCACAAGTTCACGCCCGCCAACGCGAACATCTATCTCGCGGGCAAGCACCGTTAAGCCGTCGCCCCGCGCGAACCACTTGGCCTTGGCGACGGGATCTGTCAGCGCTTGGTAAACCTGCTCTGGAGTAGCCGGGTATGTCCGCTCAATAGTGAAGGTCGCGCAAGCAACTGATCGCGCCTGCTGTTTATTTGTCTCTGGCATTTGGGCCGTCTCCTTTGTCGAGAGTTTTCAGATATTCACCGAGATGGTCGAAATGCATCTCCCACTCAGCCCGGCGTTGATTGATCCATTTATCCACGAGGTTGAGCGCCTTGGGCTCAACGATGCAGGTTCGCACGCGCCCGACTTTGATTGACCGTACCAGCCCTGATTTTTCGAGCACCGCGATGTGCTGCATGACAGCCGGCAGCGACATGCCGAGCGGCTTGGCCAACTCGTTTACCGGAATCGCCCCTTTTGACAACCGCGTCAAAATGTTCCGCCGGGTGGTATCGGAGAGTGCGCGGAAGGCCAGATTGAGACGAGTTTCATTGTTAAGCATGTTGTTAAGTATAGCTTTCAAAAATAGTAAAGCAACATGTTAACTATTGATTTTTGGATGGGCGCAAGCCGCTATTTATTCTTCGCATTGGCCCAAGGATCAGCATCACCCCAAATAGGGTGGGTGGAAGTTTTCACTGGTTCATCCCTGGTTTTACTCTCGTATTTATTTTCACGCTTGGGCGAGTTCCCACTACGTTTAGCCGCAGTGCTCCTGCCTGGGCCCGAACGAAAGCCATCGGCTTTCATCGCACGCTTGGCGCGCAGTTTCTCGGCATCTTCAAGACTGAGCACCGCAGGCGCACCCGGCACCTGACCTGCAGGAATAACCCGGTCTCTGGGCGGCAACAAAAACTGTTCGGCAGAGGCTCTGGGCAAACTCTTGAATTGATACAAGTAAAACCCTTCGACGTTTTCACGCGCCCAATCGGTCTTGTTCAGAAAATTCACACTGGACACGATGCTCGCATTGGTCTTGAAACAGTTGATGTACAAATAAGCATAGAGAATTTCAAAACCGTAGTGATCGACCAACTCGGTGAGCATGGTTTTCAAACTCACACCATGCAGCGGGTTACTTTTGTAGTTGATTTCATTTTCCATACTAAATTCCAGTCAGGCACGCATATAAATTGGCGACAGTATAACTGCCACCAAGCCGGCCATAAATTATGGTTTGTTGTGGTTATTCAGCGCACGGGCCGCAATACGATGTGGCCGACTGCGGTATTGGACGCCGGCACATGGTAGAACCGATGCAACTCTTCAACCTTGTCGCCCAGCGCGGCCCGCATGATCAGCCACATGATCAGCTCGATACCTTCAGAGCCGCTTTCACGCAGGAATTCGAGCCGTGATATTTTGCGCAAGTCATCGGTCTGGTTCGACAGTTTGTCGAGAAAGGCATTGTCGAATTCCGGGTTGATCAGGCCGGCACGCGGCCCCTGCAGCTGATGGCTCATGCCGCCCGTGCCCCAGATCTGCACGTTGAGGCCAGCCGGATAGGATTGCACAGCATCAGCAATGGCTGCCCCCAACTGCCAGCAACGCTCGGCCGACGGTGTGGGAAACTGCGTTACGTTGATAGCCAGCGGAATCACCCGCACCGGCCATTGCTCCACTTTGCCGAACATCAACGACAGCGGCACCGTGAGGCCGTGATCGACATCCAGATGATTCATCAGCGTGAGATCGAAATTATCAATCACCAATTGCTCGGCCAGATGTCCGGCCAGCACCGGATCACCCATCACCATGGGCACCGGCCGCGCGCCCCAGCCTTCGTCGGCTGGCGCAAACTCTTCGGCGCAGCCAAGCGCGAAGGTCGGCACCACGTCCAGCATCAACGCGCTGGCGTGATCGTTGTAACAGAGGATCACCACATCAGGATCTTCTTTGCGCTGGAACTCCTTGACCCATTCATAACCTTCAAACACAGGCTTCCAATAAGGGTCCTGGGTTTTGCCATGATCGAAGGCTGCGCCGATGGCCGGCACGTGGCTGGAACCAATCCCTGCTGTTATGCGCGCCATCAGTTCTTGCCTCGAATGGAACGATTGCCTTTGATCGGCCGCCCGCCTGCACGCATCATCGCGGCATATTCATCGGGCGTCATGTCGGTCATGGAGCCGACTGCCCTCTGGGCACTCCAGCCATCGGTGTTGGAAAGCTTCACGAGAAAATAGATGTTGCCACCCAGTTCAATCAGCTGGTTGAAATCGCGGTCGAGCACCGCCTGCTTTTGCTCGTCGCTCATGCGGAACCCATCGAGATAGGCGCGCTCATCCAGCCGGAATTTATCGCGATTGCCAGCTTCCATCAGCGACATGCAGAACTTGTGCAGGTGATAGGCCTGCCGACTGCGCATGGCAGTGAACACTGTGGTGCCGGGGATATCGTCGAGCTCTTCGAGCGAATAAAGTCGGGTACGCATAAGCTGGAACCTCCGGGATATTGGTAGCCATTATAGCCTTCTGGTCTTCACTGTCATGGCTGCTAATCAGCTAAGATCATGCCGAAGAACCTCCACCCCAACCATTGAAGTATTGTTGAATCCATGAAAGCAACCCAAGCCCTCGTATTAGTACCCGGATTGATGTGTGACGACGCGGTCTGGCAGCACCAGATTGCTGCCTTGGGCGCCGTGTGCGAGATCCACGTTGCCGAGCATGCGCTGTGCGACTCGCTCGGGGCCATGGCCGAGCGCATTCTCGACCTTGCTCCCCCCCAATTCGCCATGGCAGGCCATTCCATGGGCGGACGCGTTGCACTCGAAGTGATGGCGCGCGCACCGCAGCGCGTGACAAAACTGGCACTGCTGGACACAGGCTATCAAGCGCTGGCGGCAGGCGAAGCCGGCGAGCGTGAGAAGGCCGGTCGTTATCGCTTGCTGGAAATTGCCGAGCGCAGCGGCATGCTGACGATGGCAGAAGATTGGTCGCGCGGCATGGTCTATCCGCCACGGCTTGCTGATGTGCCGCTGATGCACGCCATTAATTCAATGATCGCGCGTGCGAGCGTGGCGCAATTTGCTGCGCAAATCCGCGCACTGCTTGAGCGGCCAGACCGTACTGATTTGCTGGCTGCGCTACGCCTGCCTACTCTTGTGCTATGCGGACGCAACGACAGCTGGAGCCCGCTGGCGCGGCATGAAGACATGGTAAAACTGGTAGCGGGAAGTCAGCTGGTGGCTGTGCCTGACTGTGGCCATATGAGTACGATGGAAAGGCCGGAGGCTGTTTCGGCTGCCCTGCTCGCGTGGCTTGAATCCTGACGCTCCGCAAAAATCACAAAAACCTGGCACACAACCGTGCGACCAATTCCTTGGCGCGTGCGCTCAGCGGACGCTTGCGCCACTGCGTCAGCGTGACCTGATTGGATATCAGCAAATCCTGTTCAAACATCGTCTGCATCTGGGTACCGAACCCCTGCCCCAACACCACTGCATCGATTTCCTGGTTGTGCAGAAAGCTGCGCCAGTCCAGATTGGTAGAGCCCACGGTTGACCACACGCC
>CANCGR010000131.1 GCA_947377625.1 Gammaproteobacteria bacterium
TGAAGTGAACGGGCAGGAGCGGTTGCTGGCTGCTCGTGTGTTGATCGTGGGACTAGGTGGGCTGGGTTGCCCGGCGGCGATGTATCTGGCCGCTGCAGGCGTTGGTCATCTGACGCTGACAGACCATGACACTGTCGAACTCTCCAATCTGCAGCGACAAATAGCTCATCAAACTGCCAGCATCGGCCAGTTCAAAGTGGAATCGGCACGCTCAACTCTTGTGGCGCTTAATCCGTCAGTCAGCGTTGAAACTATCAGCAGAAAAGTTGAAGGCAAGGAACTGGCAGAACTCGTGGCCAGGCATGACGCAGTACTGGATTGCACCGACAACTTTACAATCCGTTTTGCACTCAATTCAGCGTGTTTTGCCAGCAAGGTGCCGTTGGTGTCGGCAGCAGCGATCCGGCTGGAAGCACAGATTTCGGTATTTGATCCGCGCATGCCGGATTCCCCCTGTTATCGCTGTCTTTACGAGGAAGATGCAGAGGCTGATCTGAGTTGTGCCCATAATGGCGTGCTGGCGCCGCTGGTGGGGGTTATTGGCAGCTTGCAGGCATTGGAATGCATCAAACTGCTCACAGGCGTTGGCAAGACACTGGCAGGACGGTTGTTGCTGCTGGATGCTT
This sequence comes from Gammaproteobacteria bacterium, assembly GCA_947377625.1. Lineage (GTDB taxonomy): Bacteria > Pseudomonadota > Gammaproteobacteria > Pseudomonadales > Pseudohongiellaceae > CAILUG01. The sequence goes on from CANCGR010000131.1 coordinate 627, forward strand.
CCACGCTTGAATGGCAGCAGCTGCGGTTGCGCAAGAAGGCGGATTGCCCGGTGTGTCGACATTGACCTATGTCGGTCTGGCTGAAAAAATGCGGCCAGTTTTCAAAATAGTCAAAAGTAAGCGAATTTAAACGTAAGCGAATTGAGGATTTTTATATGCGCATTATCAGCGTGATCTTGCTGGGCTTGTTGATGTCAGCCTGCAGCGTCAACTGGGTGAAACTCACTCCACAGGGAGAAAACGTCGCAATCCTGCAGGCCTCCGAGGTCAGCAATTGCACGCCAAACGGCAGTACTACGGTTACGGTTGTCAGCAAGGTGGTGGTGAACCGCCAGCCTGCGCAAGTCCAGGAAGAATTACGTAATTTGGCCCGTAACCGGGCCGCAGATCGCGGAGATGCGATTGTTGCCACCGGGCCTGTCGCCAAGGGCGAACAGACCTACAACATCTATCGTTGCCGACGCTGAGACAGCCCCCAATGGAACAAACCGAAATCCCTACCGTAGAAATGCCAGAAGAAATGCCACAAGAGATATCACAAGACAGTCCCATACCAGTCCCACCAGTCAGCCTGCCACCCAATGCGATGAGCAATGTCAGGTTCCGCGATTTCAATTTGCCGGAACCCTTGCTGAAAGCTTTTGATGATCTGGGTTTCGAATATTGCACGCCGATTCAGGCTCAGAGCATTCCGATCACGCTGCAAGGCCACGACGTTACCGGCAAGGCCCAGACCGGCACCGGCAAAACCGCCGCATTTCTTACCGCCATCATTAACGATCTGCTCAACAACCCGCTCGACGAGGAGCGTTATATCGGTGAGCCACGCGCATTGATCATCGCACCTACACGCGAACTGGTGATGCAAATCGCCAAAGACGCCAAGTTGCTGCTCAAATACACCGATTTGAAAATGGTCACTCTGGTGGGCGGTATGGATTACCAGAAGCAGCAGCAGGATCTCGAGCGTGGCATCGTCGACATCGTAGTGGCAACGCCAGGCCGGCTCATCGACTTCATGGGCAACAAGGCAGTTTGGCTGGGTCTGGTGGAAATGTTGGTGATTGACGAAGCTGACCGCATGCTCGACATGGGCTTCATTCCGCAGGTGCGCCAGATCATCGCACAGACGCCGCGCAAGGAATGCCGGCAGACCATGCTGTTCAGTGCGACGTTTACCGATGACATTCTCACGCTGGCAGACCGCTGGGCGCTGGACCCGATCAAGGTCGAAGTGGCCTCGCCACGCCAGACCACCGACAACGTCAAGCAGCTGGTGTTTCTGGTGACCACTGACCAGAAGTATCCGTTGCTCTACAACTTGATCCAAAGTGAAGAAGGTGAGCGCGTAATCGTGTTCACCAATCGTCGTGACCAAGCGCGTAAATTGGCGGACAACCTGCATCGCAACGGCATCAGCGTTGGCTTGTTGTCAGGTGAAGTCTCGCAGCCCAAGCGCGTGCGCACGCTGGAAGAATTCCGCACTGCGGAAATTCAGGTGCTGGTGGCTACCGATGTGGCGGGCCGCGGTCTGCACATCGATGACATCTCGCATGTGGTCAATTTCACGTTGCCGGAAGAGCCGGAAGATTATGTGCACCGCATTGGTCGCACCGGTCGTGCCGGTGCGCTGGGCACTTCGATCAGCTTCGCGTGTGAAGATGATTCTTTCCTGCTGCCCGGCATTGAAGCCAAGATCGGTATGAAATTGCCTTGCGAACATCCCACCGGGGAAATGCTGGTAACACCGCCGCCGTTCACGCTGCCTACTAAATTCAAGGCAGAGCCGGTGGAAGCTGGACGCAGAGGCGGTAGTGGTAGCAGTGGTGGCAGTCGTGGTGGTTCGCGTGATCGCGGCCGGCCGCCGCGCAGATAGACCTGCTGTCGACGATGCTGAGCGGGCGACTCTCAGCTAGTCGGCTTGCTTGAGATTGCGGGTCCAGAACTCGATGCGGGTTCCTTCGGGGTCGTGCACGTAGAAATAAGGCGCCCGCCAGCCCTTGGCGCGGATTTCTGTCGTGGCAATATTATGCTCGGCAAACAGCGCATGCACCGCGTGCAAATCCTGCACAAAGAATGAAAAGGTAAGTCCCACACCATCACCTGGTGCAATCGTGCAGCGTGATGCATCAGCAATGCTTACGTGGGCTGCGCCGTTCACACTGAATTCAATGAACCAGTCGTCTTTCTGGAAACTGATGTCGAGTTTCAATACATCACGGTAGAAGTGCTGGCTGCGTTCCCAGTGGCGGCAGTAGAGAATCGTGTTGGCGGCGAGAATTTTCACTGGTCACTCCAAAAGTAATCGGGCGGAAACCCGGAAGAGTCCGACACAACGCCCAAGAAATCTTATTGTGCGCCAGCGTTTTTCAAAATCAGCGCAAAGTCATTACCATGCCGATGCTCTGAAACCAGCTTGAGTATCGTCTTGCCGTCAGGGCCATGTTCATTGATGTTGCGGCCCGCTTCGAGAAAATACGCAATAAAACGCGCAAACGCATCCGGCACCATGCCACGATAAGCTTTTACCAGCACATGATAGTCGGCAGTTTCGCCAGCCACTGGCTGCATCTGCAGAAACGCCTGGATGCGTTCGTCGCTCCACCATTCATCAGTGACTGCAAGCTGGGTACGCGCGGCGCCGGTCTTTTTTTCGCTTTTCATTCGTTACTTCACTTCTTCAATTTGTTGAGCAGGATGTCATTCACCTGCGACGGATTGGCCTTGCCTTTGCTCTCTTTCATCACCTGACCGACGAAGAAGGTAAACACTTTCTCCTGTCCGCTGCGATATTGTTCCAGCTGCTTCGGATTGGCGGCGATGATGGTGTCGATCAATTGTTCGATGGCTCCGCTGTCGGTAACTTGCTTGAGGCCTTTGCTGTCGATGATCGCATCAGCACTGCCTTCACCGTTCACCATCGCTTCGAACACCGTCTTGGCGATTTTGCTGGAAATCGTGTTGTCCTTGATGCGACTGATCAAGCCGGCGAGCGCGCTGGCACTGACCGGGCTCTGCGCGATGGTGAGTTCGGCCTTGTTCAATACCGATTGCAGATCCCCCATCACCCAGTTGGCGGACAGCTTGGCATCGCCGCAATCTTTTACTACCACTTCAAAGAAATCGGCAGTAACGCGGTCAGCCGAGACTACATCAGCATCATACTCACTCAGACCATATTGACTCTGGAAGCGCTTGCTCTTGATATCGGGCAATTCCGGCAAAGTGGCTTTAACTGCCGCAATAAATGCTTCGTCGATCACCACCGGCAATAAATCAGGTTCGGGGAAATAGCGGTAATCGTTGGCCACTTCCTTGCTGCGCATTGAGCGGGTTTCGTTTTTGTCAGGATCGTACAAGCGGGTTTCCTGAATGATGCGGCCACCGTCTTCGATAATGTCGATCTGGCGCTGAGCTTCAATCAGGATGGCCTTTTCAACGAAACGGAACGAGTTGATATTTTTGATCTCGGTACGCGTGCCGAATTTGGTGTCGCCTTTCTGGCGCACGGATACGTTGGCATCGCAGCGCATGGAGCCCTGCGACATGTCGCCATCGGAAATGCCGAGATACAGAATCAAGGAGTGCATCTTCTTCAAGTAGGCAACCGCTTCTTTCGCGCTGCGCAGTTCCGGCTCAGAAACGATTTCCAGCAGCGGAGTGCCGGCTCGGTTGAGATCGATGCCGGTATCATGAGGAAACAGTTCGTGCAGCGATTTGCCGGCATCTTCTTCCAGATGCGCACGGGTAACCCCGATGGTATGGCTGGTGCCGTCTTCCAGCGTAAACGTCAGTGAACCTTTGCCGACGATGGGAAAGTCGAGCTGGCTTGTCTGAAAGCCCTTCGGCAGATCAGGATAGAAGTAGTTTTTGCGATCAAACACCGACTTGCGGCCAATCTGTGCACCAATCGCAAGACCGAACTTCACAGCCATACGCAGCGCTTCACCGTTCAGCACTGGCAAAGTGCCGGGCAGTGCCAGATCAAAGATATTGGCTTGCGTGTTGGGTTCGGCGCCAAAGGTGATGGACGAACCCGAGAATAATTTGGACTTGGTGGCGAGCTGTACGTGTATTTCCAGCCCGATGACGGTTTCCCATGCCATGATCAGTTGCTCCCGTCCACGCCAGGCGTGCGCGTGTGCCAGTCAGTCGCTTGTTGAAAGCGATGGGCAAGGTTAAGAAGCTGGGCTTCGGAAAAATCGCGACCGACGATCTGCAATCCAATCGGCAAACCATTGATTAGGCCGGCAGGCACAGAGAGGCCTGGCAAACCAGCAAGGTTTACGGCGATCGTGTAGATATCTTCGAGATACATCGTCACCGGGTCCTTGGTTTTGGAGCCAAGCGGAAACGCGGTATGCGGTGAAGTCGGCCCCATGATGACGTCGACCTCTTTGAAGGCACGCTCAAAGTCGTCCTTGATCAGGCGACGTACTTTCTGTGCCTTGATGTAGTAAGCATCGTAGTAACCGGCCGACAGCGCGTAAGTGCCAACCATGATGCGGCGCTTCACTTCCGCACCGAAACCTTCAGCGCGGCTGCGTTTGTACAAATCTTCCAGATCAACCGGCTTGTCGCAGCGGTAGCCGAAACGTACGCCGTCATAACGCGACAGGTTGGCAGAGGCTTCAGCGGGTGCGATCACATAATAGGCTGACACTGACAAGTGACTGTTGTCGAGACTGACTTCTTTCAATATCGCGCCTTGTTTTTCAAACTCGCTGAGGGCTGCGCGAATCTGTTTTTCCACTTCCGGGTTCAAGCCAGCGGCGAAATGTTGTTTGGGCAGGCCGATACGCAGGCCTTTCAGCGGTTGGTCGAGCGTGGCCAGGTAATCCGGCACCGGCAGATCGACACTCGTGGAATCTTTCGGATCGAAGCCTGACATCATCTGCATCAGGATCGCCGCATCTTCAGCGCTGCGTGTCAGCACACCGGCCTGATCAAGGCTGGAGGCAAACGCGATCATGCCCCAGCGCGACACACGCCCGTAAGTGGGCTTGATGCCGGTAAGTCCGCAGAAAGAGGCTGGTTGGCGTATGGAACCGCCAGTGTCGGTAGCAGTCGCGGCTGGGCAAAGGTGCGCGGCTACCGCAGCCGCAGAGCCGCCAGAAGAGCCGCCTGGCACCAAAGTGCGATTCCACGGGTTACGCACCGGGCCATACCACGAGGTTTCGTTGGAAGAGCCCATCGCAAATTCGTCCATGTTGGTCTTGCCGAGCATCACCATGCCGGCGTTACTCATCTTTTCGACCACAGTGGCGTTGTAAGGTGAGATGAAGTTGTCGAGCATGCGCGAACCGCAGGCGGTGCGGACGCCGGTAGTGCAGAAAATGTCCTTGTGCGCGAACGGGATGCCGGCATAAGTGGCAGCGGTGCCAGCCGTTCTTGCCTTGTCGGCCGCTGCCGCTTGTGCCAAGGCTTGCTCATTGGTAACTGTGACATAAGCATTCAGCTCGGTGTTGTGCTGGCCAATGCGGTCGAGATAGGCCTGGGTGAGCTCAACACTGCTGAAATCCTTGCGCGCCAGCGAGCGTGCCAGTTCTGCAACGCCTTGTTTCAATGCTTCTTTCATGGTTTGGTTGGTCATAAGTGTTACTCCAGTACCTTCGGTACCAGAAACAGTCCCTGGTCAGCGCTGGGTGCCAGCTTCAGCAGCACCTCGCGCTCATTGGTTTCGGTGACTACGTCGTCGCGCAGGCGTTGTGAGGCATCAAAACCATGGGCCAGAGGCTCCACGCCGGTAGTATCGATTGCCTGCATCTGGTCGATCATCGACAGGATGTTGGTGATGCTGCTGAGGGCTTCGCTTTTTTCTGCGGCGCTTAGCTGCAAGCGCGCCAGATGGGCGATATTTTCGATGTCCTTGAGTTCAAGAGCCATGAGGGGTAATCCAGGATGTCTGTGGGTGCAAGCGTTGAATTTCCTTGCCCTGTGCGGGGTGCGGTTGCTACAGTTGCGCCCCACAAAAAAGGGCAAATTATACCGGAACTTTCCGCCTTTTAGCCAAGTCTAGCCAAGTCATAGCGTCAGATAGCGCATCCTGGTCGAGGTACCCCAAATTCAATGTTCAAGAAATTAAGAGGCATGTTCTCAAACGATCTGTCGATCGACCTGGGAACCGCCAATACGCTCATCTATGTCCGTGATCGCGGCATAGTCCTGAATGAACCCTCCGTAGTTTCCATCCGCATCCACAATGGCGTGAAAACAGTGACCGCAGTCGGGGCTGATGCGAAGCGCATGCTTGGTCGTACGCCGGGCAATATCACCGCCATTCGTCCGCTGAAAGACGGCGTGATCGCAGACTTCCAGGTTACCGAGAAGATGCTGCAGCATTTCATCCACAAGGTGCATGA
>CANCGR010000132.1 GCA_947377625.1 Gammaproteobacteria bacterium
CTGCCTTGGTGGCCATGCGGCGAACTGAGTGGCTGCGAAACATTCATGGCGCAGGGTCCTTGTTGTTGTCTGCCACCGCTTGCTTGAGTGCTGCCTTTTTGGCTTGTACACGAGCCAAGGCTGCTGCCACGGCATTCTGGGCGGCAGTAGAGCTTGTGCTGGTGGTTTCCTGTTTCTGTTTTGCCAGTGTGGCGCGTTCAGCACGCCGTTGTTCATCCTGCGCCTGTTCGATGGCTTTGCGTTGCTGATGCGCGTCGAACCGTTGCCTGGAATAAACGGCCCGCTGCTGCTTGTCATGCACTTGCGCCAGCTCGGCCTTGGCCGCGCGGTAATACTGCACCAGCGGAATATGGCTGGGGCATACATAAGCACAGGCGCCGCATTCGATGCAGTCGTTGAGATTGTGCGCTTGCGCCTTGTCGAATTCTTTACTGCGCGCAAACCAGTACAGCTGTTGTGGCAACAGCAGTGCCGGACACACCTCAACACAGTAACCGCAGCGGATGCAGGCCTGTGCCGGTGGGGGCGTGGGCAGTTCTTGTGCCGTGGTGGCGATAATGCAATTGGTGAGTTTGGTTACCGGCAGTTGCGCATGCGGCAGCAACATGCCCATCAGCGGGCCGCCACTGATCAGTTGCGACAAACGCATTGGGTCTACAGCGCTTTGTTGCAACAACGCACTCACAGGTGTGCCGATCAAGACTTCGTAATTGGCGGCTTCATTAACTGCAGCACCGGTAATGGTAATGATGCGCGACAACAGTGCCTCGCCACGCAGCACTGCGCGTGCAATCGCAAAGGCAGTGCAGACGTTATGGCACAGCACACCGCTTGCCACCGGCAAAGTGTCAGCAGAAAAGGCCTTGCCGGTTAGCATATATATCAACTGCTTTTCGGCGCCGGACGGATAGAGCGCAGGGATAACCATTACTTGCAAACGTGAATCGTCGGCGTGTTTGCGCAGCGCAGCAATAGCTTGCGGCTTGTTGTCTTCGATGCCGATCAGGCAGCGCGCGGCGCCGGTGAGCTGCAGCAAAATGAGGCAGCCATTGATGACATCCCCGGCTCGTTCGCGCAGCAGGGCCTCATCGGCAGTGATGTACGGCTCGCACTCCGCCGCATTAATTACCAGCGTGTCGATGTTGTGCAGTGCGCAGCGCACTTTGTTGTGGGCGGGAAACCCTGCACCACCAAGACCGCTGATGCCGGCCTCAAAAATGCGCTGGATCAAGGTGTCGCTATCGGTATGCAGGTAATCAAGTGGCGGTAGTTTTGGCCAGCTCGTGTCAGAAGCATCAGTATCAATTACCACGCACAACTCGCGCAGGCCCGACATGTTGGGCACTTGCTGTTCGGTGATTGCGCTGACAACACCGGCAGCCGGAGCATGCGCAGTAACGCCCATGGTTGGCGAGCCCAGCGCAAGCACCTGACCTTTATGTACGCGCGCTCCCAATTGCACGCACAGTTGCGGCTTGTTGAAGTCACTTTGACTTACTGGCACAAACAATTGCGGCGGCAATGCAGCTTTGCGGATCACGCCTTGCAATGATTGCTGCTTGTTGGCGGGCGGGCTAATGCCGCCTGCCATGGTCCACAGCTTGGGCGTTGCATTGTTCATGCATTCACTCCCGGGTTGCGATCAGTGGCAATGAGTGCGATAGCAGCGAGCCGGGAATCAGGCTGCGGCCAATGCCAGCTCTGCAACTGTGTTTGCGCTGGCAGCATGTCGATGCAATCCACCGGGCAGGGTTCCACACACAAATCACAACCGGTGCATTCACTGACAATCACCGTGTGCATGTGTTTGGCGCTGCCGAGGATGGCATCTACCGGGCAGGCCTGGATGCACTTGGTGCAGCCAATGCATTCGTCTTCACGGATATAGGCAATTTTGCGCGCACTCTCGATGCCGTGCGTGCGATCCAGCGGCAATGCCTGAGTGCCTAGCAGTGTGGCGAGTGCCTTGATGGTGGAGGCGCCGCCCGGCGGACATTTGTTGATGGCAGCGCCCGCCGCTATCGACACTGCATAGGGCTTGCAGCCAGGATGACCACATTGGCCGCATTGTGTTTGTGGCAGCAGCGCGTTGATCTGATCAACCAGCGTCTTGTCTTCAGCCGGAAATTTGCGTGCGGCCAAGCTCAGCACAGCGGCGGCGGCCAGCGCGAGAGCCAGCAATACGATCATGGGTGGAATGAGTGCGGCAAGGTCCATTGATTACACCAGAGCGGCGAAGCCCATAAGGGCCAGCGACATCAACCCGGCAGTGATCAACGCAATGGCTGAACCCTGGAAAGGCTCAGGCACGTCTGCAAACGCCAGTCGCTCACGCAGCGCGCAGAATAATATCAACACCAGCGAAAAACCTGCTGCAGCGCCAAAACCGTAGAGTGCAGATTCCACCAACGTGTTGGCCTTGTTGTCGTTGATCAGCGCCACGCCGAGCGCTGCGCAGTTGACAGTGATCAGCGGCAGGCCGCTGCCAAGGGCGCGATGCAGCAGCGGTGCTTGTTTGTGCAGCGCGGCCTGCGTGATTTTCATCACCACGATGATGATCAGCATGTAAACCAGTGTGCGCAGCCAGGGCAGATCGAAAGGCAGCAGCAGATAGCGGAAAGCCAGCCAGTTGCAGACGGACGACAGTGTCAGCATGAACGTGGTAGCGACTGCCATTGCAACGGCCGCTGCCGGTTTGTCGGACGCATGAATGAGTGGACCCACACCGAGCAGCTGCGTCAAGGCAAGGTTGTTGACGAGCATCGCGCCGATCAGCAAGAGCAGGATGTCAGTCATGGTCCGCCGTCGTGGTTCGCAGGGGGATTGTGCTTGCGCATCAAAATCCCGGGGAAAATCGCGTTATTTGCGTTCGATCAATTCGATCTTGTAACCATCGGGATCTTCAACGAAAGCAATCACGCCGCCGCCGAATTTCATCGGGCCGGCCGGCCTTGTTACCTTGCCCCCCTTGGCAGTGATGTCTTCGCAAGCTTTGTAGACATCAGGCAAGCCGATGGCGATGTGACCGAAGGCAGTGCCCAGCTCATAACTCTTTGTATCCCAATTATGGGTCAGTTCCAGCACCGTATGGTCTGCTTCACTGCCGTAGCCAACGAAGGCGAGGGTGAAGCGGCCATCCGGAAAATCCTGTTTGCGCAGCAGCTGCATGCCGAAGATGTTGGTGTAGAAATCCAGTGATTTTTCAAGATCGCTTACACGGATCATGGTGTGGAGAATGCGCATGAATAGTCCTGATGGTGGTTGTATTAAGGACCAATTAAACTACAGGTTGTGCGGCCGGAGTAGCAGCAATGCAGCTATGGTAGCCTTGCCGCTGCGATTCCTGGAGAAAACAATGCGAAACAAGAACCATAAGCGCGCTTGGGCGCTGCTGATCCCGTTGCTGTTGGTGCTGGCCAAGCCCGCGCTGGCGCAAAAATATGTGTGCATGCAGTCAACGCAGGGTGAGTGGTGTGTGGAGCTGCTGCGCTCGGCGGCGCCCAATACTGTCACCAATTTTCTGCGCTATGTGAACGATGGCAGGTATACCAACAATCTGGTGCACCGCAGTGTGCCGGGTTTTGTGATTCAGGGTGGTGGTTTCAGCCTGGATACCAACGTGGTCAACGCGCTTGCCAGCTACGGCACCATCAACAACGAGTTTAACCGCACCAACGTGCGTGGCACCGTGGCGATGGCCAAGACCAGCGATCCCAACAGCGCAACCAGTCAATGGTTTGTCAATCTGTCCAACAACAATACCTTTCTTGATTTGTCAGCCAATGGCAGCTTCACGGTGTTTGCCAATGTGGTTTATGGCATGGACAAGGTCGACAAGATCGCCGGTTTGCGCATAGCGAACTTGTCCTCATCGCTGGGCAGTGCCTTTGCGGAAATGCCGGTGGATGCGCCTGCCAACGTTAACCAGCTGACTGTGCAAAATCTGGTGCTGGTAACACGTGCCTACACTACCGATGTGTTGCCGGGTAGCACGGTGCAGCCTTATCACTGCAGCGCGCCGGTAAACAATGAAGCCTTGACTGAGCTGTGTAGCAACTCGGTGACGTTCCCGCTTAGCCTGCAAGGTGGCGGCGCCTATGAAGTAACGCTGGATCTGGTCGCCACAGCACCCGCGATGGTGTTCGGGGTCAGGGCCGGCAGTCTCAAGCCGCTGGCTTTGCTGCCAAACACCTACGCCAGTTTTAATCCGGTGACCAATGTGGCAGTTATTCCATCGGTGCGTGTGGGTTCGGTCATTTACGACAACGTGCAATTGTTGATGACCAACGCAGCGACGCAGCAACTCACTTTGCAGAGCTTCAAACAGCGCTGATGCCGGCGACTTTGCCAGGCGCAGCCGTGCAGCTGCCAGCCAGTGGACACGTGCATCTGTGGTTGGCGCCTGAGTGGAGTGCGCTTTCAGCCGAGCGCCAACAACATTATGCCGCTTGGCTGAATGAAGAAGAGCGCGAGCGCTGGCAGCGTTTCAAATTTGCTGCCGACCGCCAGCGATTCTTGCAAGCGCGCGCACTGGTGCGCAGTGTGCTGGCCGCTTATTTGCAGCAACTGCCGGCCGAGTTAAGGTTCACACGCAATCAATATGGCAAGCCGCAGTTGCTGCAACAGGCGCCAGCGCCTATCAAGTTCAATCTCAGTCACACCCAGGGTTTACTGGCACTGGTGGTCACCCTTGAGGCCGAAGTGGGTGTTGATGTAGAGGCCGTTACTCGCAATGTTGAGACAGTGGCTTTGGCGGAGCGGTTTTTCGCGCCAGTGGAAGCTGCGCTTGTCAAAGCTTGTAGCGATGGGGCACAGACTGATTGTTTCTTCCGGTTATGGACGCTCAAGGAAGCTTACGTAAAAGCGCGAGGACTTGGCTTGCAGCTGGGCCTCGATGCATTCGCATTCAACTTCAATGCCGAACAACCCCAACTCAGTTTTGTCGATGCCAGTGATGATCCTGCGTGCTGGAGCTTTATGCAGTTGCAGCACGCAGAACGTTTTCGTATTGCACTGGCCGTGCAAGCTGCAGGCATAAGCAACACACAACTGACCTTGCTTACGCCTGCCTTTTAACGGTTGTTCAAGTGACGCGAGTGCCGGGTATTGCGCCCTCATGCGGCGCAATCAGGAAGATGTCTTTGCCGTCACCGGCTGCCAGAATCATGCCTTCCGACCAGCCGAATTTCATCTTGCGCGCCTTCAGGTTGGCGACCAGCACCGTGTGCTTGCCGATCAGATCTTCCGGCTTGTAAGCCGATTTGATGCCGGAAAACACAGTGCGTTGCACGCTTTGGCCTTTGTCGTCAGTGCCCAGATCAAGACTCAGCTTCAGCAGTTTGTCAGCGCCTTCCACATGTTCAGCATGCAGAATTTTTACGACGCGCAAATCGACTTTCGCAAAATCGGGGAATTCGATTTCGGCAGAGATAGGTTCTTGTGCAAGCGGTGATGGAGTGGCGGTTGCAGTTGGTGAAGGTGCTGCAGGTGCTGCGTCTGCGAGACTGCTCTGGCTGGCTGCCAGCATTGCCGCGATGCTGGCCGGGTCGACCCGGGTCATCAATGGCGTAAACGCGCCGATGCGATGGCCGGTCAGCAGCGTCGCTGCCTGCGACCATTGCAAAGCCGGGACTTGCAGGAACTGCTCCACTTGTTCTGCCATCTTTGGCAACACTGGTTTCAGATAGATCATCAATAGGCGGAACAGATTGATACCAACGCTGCAGATATCCTGCACTGCCTGCGATTGTGGTGCCGCTTTCGATACGGCCCATGGTTGTTGCTCGGCGATCCAGGCATTGGCCTTGTCAGCCAGCGCCATGATCACGCGCATGGCTTTGCCGAATTCACGCGCATCGTAAAGTTCAGCCAACTCGGTGGCCGCTTGTTGGAATTCTGCAGTCAATGCCGGCTGTGCATCCGTGGCTGACAGCACACCATCAAAGTTCTTGTTGATGAAGCCGGCGCAGCGGCTGGCAATGTTGACGAATTTACCGACCAGGTCAGCATTGACGCGCAGTGTGAAATCTTCGAGGTTGAGATCGAGATCGTCAGGATTGCTGCCAAGCTTGGCCGCAAAGTAATAACGCAGATATTCCGGATTCAGGTTGGCAAAATAGCTGTCGGCCATGATGAAGGTGCCGCGCGATTTCGACATCTTCTGCCCGTTCACGTTCAAAAAGCCGTTGACGCTGATGCAGGTGGGTTGGCGGAAGTCGGACACTTGCAGCATGGCCGGCCAGAACAGCGCGTGAAAGTTGACGATGTCCTTGCCGATGAAGTGCCACAGTTCGGTGGTGGCACCGGCGTTCCAGTAAGCGCCGAAATCCAGTCCCTTGTCTGTGCACAGCTTTTTGAAGCTGGCCATGTAGCCAATCGGTGCATCGAGCCATACATAGAAATATTTGCCGGGTGCATCGGGAATTTCAAAACCGAAATACGGCGCATCGCGGCTGATGTCCCATTCCTGCAAGCCTGTCTCTAACCATTCCGACATCTTGTTGGCTACGGAACTCACCAATACACCGCTACGGGTCCACTCTTTCAGCATGTCGGCAAAATCCGGCAGCTTGAAGAAGTAGTGCACCGAATCTTTCAGTACCGGCGTAGCGCCGGAAATCGTCGAGCGCGGATTGATCAAGTCAGTGGCGGCGTAAGTGGAGGCGCATACTTCGCAGTTGTCGCCGTACTGGTCTTCTGCCTTGCACTTGGGGCAGGTGCCCTTGATGAAACGGTCGGCCAGGAACAAACCTTTCTCGGGATCGAACAATTGCGAGATGCTGCGCGTGGCAATTTTGCCGGCAGCGCGGATGCGCCCATAGATCAGCGTCGCCAGTTCGCGGTTCTCGTCCGAATGGGTCGAATGATAGATGTCGAAGTCGACGTGAAAGCGTTTGAAGTCACGCAGATGTTCGAGGCGCACGCCCTCAATGAACTCCTCTGGCGTAATGCCCGCTTTCTCGGCGCTGAGCATG
>CANCGR010000133.1 GCA_947377625.1 Gammaproteobacteria bacterium
TGGTACATCGTTTTATGTACCCAAGCTCATGCTCAAGAAAATTCTTTTTGCCAGTTTCTGGCTGTTCAATGCGGTGTTCCTCTCGCTGGTGACAGCATTCTGGTTCCGGGAGACTTTGGTCACCAAGGTAGCCAATCACTTGCTCGCTGGCAGGCAAATTGTCGTAACCGGATTGCATGGCTTGCATTTTGATTCAACCCACGCAGCGATTGAGCAACTGGAACTGCAACTGCCGAACGGACAGCAGTTGCTGATAGCCGGTGTGGATGCGCGTATCAGCGTTACTTCGCTATTCAGTGTTCCGGTAGTGGAAACACTGGAGCTTGGCTATGCAGAACTGCGTGATGCTTTCGTACCTGCCATGCAGAACAGCGGTGCGGCGGCGGACAAGTTGCCAGTGAGTGAGCTGACGCAGCTGCTGCGTGAATTTCCGGTCGCCGCTATTGTCGTCAAAGCAATACGCTTGCCGCAAAGACGTGAAGCGCTGGCACTGGCACTGCAGCACAAAGCCGGCGAACTCAATTTGCAGATCAACAGTGACAACTTGCACCTGCTCGCCAATTTCACGCAAGCGTCTGCAGCGACCACGGCCGTTATAAAAATCACGCTTAACCACAATGATGAAACCATCGGCAACTTCCAGTTGTCGCTGCAACCAGTAGCATCTGCTTTCGTGCTCGGCGGCGACGGGCATCTGACCATCGCCGACCTCAATACGCTGTCAGGTGATCTGCAGCAGCAAGCACTGAAGCTGCCGCTCATAGCCGTCAATCTTGATTTTGATCTTGCTGGCACGGTGAATGATGATGTGTACGGCACATTCAACGGCAATGCCACTGGCACAACTCCCCCAACATTTGCGCTGCACATACAATCAGGCTCAACCATTGCGCTACCTGCCGATCCTGCTGGCGAGCTCGGCGAACTCACACTACGGCTCAGCGACAAAGCCGAGCTCACCTTCACCACCGGCGCAGCAGCTGGCATAAACACAGCCACAGTGCCCTTGCAGGTAACGGGCAGCTTGCAGAACAAGCCTTTTGGTATTGCTGCTGCGCTCACACTCAGCCAAACGAATGTAAACGGCGTGTACCAGCTAAAAACCACAGGACTTGAGTTCACTGGCCTTACTGCATGGCAACCAGAATTTGATATCGATGCACGTCTTGTACTCGACCGGAACCAACTCTCGTTCAGCACGCCGGTGTTACTACGCTCTGCGCCTGCTGATGCCGGCATCACCAGCGTGGGCAGTTACACCTTTGCGACCGGTGCCGCCAGCATGCACCTAAGCGTGGCGCCTGTAGAGTTCATCGAAAAGAGTCGCCCCTTGTCGATGTGGTTAGGCGGCTGGCCTTATGAGTTCGACTTGCTGACCGGCACGCTGACCGCCGAGTTGGATGTGCAATTGCAGGCGGCCACACAAACCACCAAAGCACTTATAAGCGCCAATATGAAGGCAACATTGAAAGACGTGGCCGGCCTCTACAACAGTATTTTTTTTCGCGGACTGAATGGCGAAATACAGGGCAGCGTTGATAACAAAGACACCTTCAAGTTGGCAACGCCGCCACTGACGCTCACCATTGCCAGCGTGGATATCGGCATGCCGATCGACAAACTGACCGTGCAGTTCCAGCTTGATAAAGACAGCCAACGCGTGCTCATCAGTGCTGCGCACGGTGAAACCCTCGGCGGCACTGTGTCAGCCGAAGATCTCATTTACGACTTCAGTCGTGAGCGCAATGACCTCAAGCTGCGGTTTTCTGGCGTGCGTCTTGATCACGTGCTGAAGATGGTGAAATACGACGGCATAGAAGCTTCTGGCGCCGTCAGCGGCATCCTGCCGCTTACACTTACCAGCAAGGGCGTGGAAGTCGCCGCCGGCACGCTGCAAGCCGACCAGCCTGGCGGCCACATTCGTTATCTGGCTGGTGCGGCTGCCGGTGTTGAAGGCAACGCCAGCCTCGCGCTGATGAACCAGGCGCTTGGCAACTATCAGTTCGAGAGCCTGACCAGCAGCATTGACTATGCAAAGAATGGCGAGCTGTTGCTGGCCGTGCATCTGCAAGGGCAAAACCCTGACATGAACAAGGGCCAGCGTATCAACCTGAACCTCAATCTCAGCGACAACATTCCTGCGCTGCTGAAAAGCTTGCAGGCCACACGTGTGATCGAAGATTTTCTGCAGAAGAAATATCAGTAGTTTTTCAGGGCGCAGACCTGTGTGCGCCAACAGACTGAATTGCAGAGCGTTGTTGTCAGAATGTGCCTATGTGCATCGCAACAGCAGGTCTCATACGCCATGAAAAATGTTCAAGTTTTGCTGCTTATCCCGTTTTGGCTGCTCGCAGCCTGCACGCCTACTGTGCAGCTGGCCGTGCCCAAAGAGCCCATCACCATCAATCTTAACGTGCATATCGAACACGAAATCAGAATCAAGGTAGACAAGGAACTGGATGATGTATTCGCCAAAAACTCCACACTGTTCTGAGCCAGTTAAATTCGCGAGAGGAAATATCCCATGAAAAAATTTGCAATGCTGTTTGGTATGTTGTTTTGCCTGAGCTTGTCGGCTCTGGCACTGGGACTCAACCTTGATGCCGCCAAGAGCCAAGGGTTGATAGGTGAAAAAGTGGATGGCTTTGTCAGTGCGGTAGTGGCCTCGCCGTCGGCCGAAGTGCAGACCTTGATCGCGAGCACCAATGATGGCCGTCGTCAGGTTTACGTTGATCTCGCCAAACGCAACAACATCACCGTCGAAGCTGTCGGCATTCTGGCGGCAGAAAAGCTGCGCTTGAGCGCCGCCAGCGGTGAATATATTCAGGACCCAAGCGGACGGCAGTGGCAACGCAAACCCTAGGGAGCGTCTGCATAACCTCGACAGCTATCCGGCTTTCTGTGGTTGCCGCATTACCGGTCTTTATTTGCGCGGCAATTTCACCAAGCGTGTGCCCTGGAACGAGCCGACATAAATGTTCTTGCCGACTTGTGTTGCCACCGATACCCCGTTGATCAGCGCCTTGCCTTTGGAGTCGTAAACCAGCGTGACTTTCAGCGTGGCAGGGGCGATTTCCGCAACACCAAAACCCTGGATACAGGGATTGGTTGAGGTCTCAGGACAGTTGCCGGATACGCCCTGAATGCCTGCCGCGAGCATTTTGCCGTCAGCTGTCCAGGTGAGGTTGTCAGGCATAAAAGGGAGAGCTACTTTGCCCACTTCCTTCTTTGCCTGCAGATCGTATTTGTGGAAATCGCGCGTGGTCCAGCCGGTGACATAGGCATAGCGGCCATCAGCACTGACCAACACACCATTGGGATAACCATATTCAGAACCCGGCAACACCTCTTCACCACCAGCAGCAGACCAGCGGCCGACATTGCCGGACACTTCACCGGCAAACAGGTTTTGGCCTTCCTTCTGGATGGCCTGCGGACGCGTGGCGACAAAACCACCATCGGGCAGTGCTGCTACGTCGTTATAAGGTTTGTCGGCCAGTACACAGCCGCGCCATACCAGTTTCCACGAGTTGCCTGTCGGCAGCAGCTCATACATTTCCATTGATTCGCGCACATTGTGATTGACCACATACAGTTGCCATTCCCCACTGCTGCGTTTTGACAGCGACAAGCCGTGCGGGTTTACCTTGTCGCCGATTGATTCCTTGCAGGTGGCCACGCCCCAATTCTTTTTCGCTTCAGCTGACAGCGGCATGTCAGTAAATTTCTGTGTAGCCAGTTCAAACAAATCAATCGGCGCATCGTCGCCCTTGCCGAAGTTGGCGACGATAAGATATTTGCCATCGGGGGTCAGTTCAAAGTCTTCCGGGGAGCGAGTGCCGCAGATCACTTCGGCATCGCCCTGTTTGCCACAGTCGAGCATCGGCGGCTGCACGGCGCCGGGCTGGGCGTGGCTGGCCATTGGCAGTAACAAAAGGGAAAGCGCCAGAGCGAGTGAAGTCCGCAGTAATGTTTTCATTGTTATATCCCGGTGACAGTGGAAAGGAGCCAGACAATAATCTGTAACAATTGGTTTTGCCAATCAAAATCACAGGGTTGCTGCGCGGCCTATCGTTCGCCTTCTCACTGGTCTACTCACTCGCCTACTGGCTGGAACCGGGATTAACGCAGCAGCTTTTAATCTTGCTGCATCTGGGTGACCAGCCGGGAGGCAAGCTGGCAGCTGTTCATTTCCATCTCGATGTCCTTGTCGATGTAGGAACCGGAGGTGGTGTTGTTGTGGTCGAGCCATTGGTTGTAACCCGCGACCATGACTTTAACCTTCGCCACGATGGCGCCTGACAACACTTCTACATCCGCCTCCTGGCCAGTCGATGCCTGCGCCAGTTTGGATTCGATGCGGATGCCGCGCTGGATATGCCGCAGCGCTTCGTCTTTGAAGTGCTGGGATTTTTCGGCGGATATATCAGTGGCAAGACCTGCGAACATCATGTTGAGCGCTGTGCAGCGCGTCATCACGGATGACATGCGCACCGGGTCAGCTTCGCCGATGCTGCCTACCAACAATTCGGCGATCGGTGTCCAGGCCGGCTTCTGTGCCAGCAGCGGTGGCGAACACAGCAGCACCAGCAACATTGCCATTGTGGTTGTCAAAGCGCGTGCTGTCATCATGGCAAGCCTTCCATTTGGATCGTAACGTGCAATCAAGGGTTAACTTTTATCACCAGTCCAGCCGCAGTGTAATGCAAGGGCGCAACAGCGGGAGTAGCTGCGGGACCAGCTGCACCTGCAGCAGTACCGGCACTTTGGCTGCTGACAACCTGGTAGCCGATGAAAATCTGCTGGGTGCCCGCTGCCAACGCGCCATCCCAGATCAGATAGGCCGCGCTTGAACCTGCCGCCGTTTCTTCATAGGCAGGTTCCAGATCGCCTATTTTCCCGCTCCATGGTTTGAATCCCGCTGCAGTTTTGTAATTCCAGCTGACGACGCCGTCCCGCGTTGTCATGATTAAGATAAACACATCGATGGCTTTGCCCACATCCTGCTCCTGTGGATAGACCGTGCCTGCAATGGTCACCGTATCCTTGGTAGTGAAGGTATCCGAGAAGGTTTTGCCGCCATCGCTGGATGCTCCTGCAGTAAAGCGCGCGGTCGAACTGGCGCCGGTGGAGGTGCTCACCAGTTTCAGGATGCGATCGCTGCCGATAAGAGTGACGAAATCTTTCGAGTAGGCGTAAGTCACCGTCACCGTCTTGCTTGCTGTCATCGTGACTGTACAAGTGCGACTGGCCGCACTGCTAGTGTCGCAGCCACTCCAGCTGTTGAAGGCTTTCAGGCCGGCACTGGCGGGTGCCAGCAAAGTAATGATGGTGCCAGAGGGGATCGTGGCGGCCGAATAATTGGTGGTGCCGCCATAGTTGACGTTGCCGGTGCCAGTAGCACTGATGACAACGGCACTGGCGCCGCTGGAGTTAACGCTCAGCCGGTAGGTTTCCTTGCTGATGTAATTGGCCGTGACAAATTTTGAACTGCTCATTGCCACTGTGCAGTTAACACCGGCAGTTGCATCACAACCGCTCCAACTACTGAAGCTGGCAGTGCCCGCTGTGGAAGGCGCAATCAGCGTAATGCTGGTGCCAGAAGCAATGCCGGTGACCGAGTAATTGGTAGTACCACCATAATTGCCACTGCCAAGGCTGCTGCTATTGATCGGCACTGCGCTGGCTCCGCTGGAATTTACTCCCAGGGTATAAACCGGTGTCGCGTAGTTGGCGGTAACAAACTTCGCACTGCTCATCGCAACAGTACAGGTGCTGCCTGTTACCGAATCACAACCACTCCAACTGCTGAAACTGGTAGTACCCGCAGTGGCTGGCGCTGTTAGCGTGATGCTGGTGCCAGCGACGATGCCCGTGACTGAGTAGTTGGCAGTACCGCCATAATTGCCGGTGCTGGTTATCACCACAGCACTCGCGCCACTGGCGCTCACGCTGAGCACATAAGAGGGAATCGCGTAGTTGGCAATGACCGCCTTCGCACTGCTCATGGTGACGCTGCACGCAGCTCCCGCTACCGAATCACAACCGCTCCAACTGCTGAAGCTGGCAGTACCGGAAGTAGCTGGCGCAGTGAGCGTGATAAGCGTGCCGCTGGCAATGCCTGCCACGGTGTAGTTGGCAACACCCCCATAATTACCGGTGCCACTGATCACCACTGAACTGGCACCGCTGGCGCTCACGCCCAGCGAATAAGCGGTGGGGCCATATTGCGCGACCACGAATTTCGAAGCGTCCATCGTCACCGTGCAGATACCGGTGCCGAGGTTATAGCTGTTACAACCACTCAAGCCATAAAGCGTATAAGTGTTGGTTGAGCCCACCAGCGGCGGAAATTGCAATGAAATGACTGTGTTCGGCGCGATGCCGGTTTTGGTGTAGTCCGTGACACCGCCGTACCCATTGCTGTTGCTGACAGTGACCGGTGGCACACCGGTGGAGATGACATTCAGGTTGTAGCTCACCGTGGTATAGGAAGCCGCCACAAACTTCGAATTGTTCATGGTGACGGCGCAAGTCACCGCGTTGGCCGTATCGCAACCACTCCAACCAGTGAAGGTGGCTGCTCCCATCGTGGCAGGGGCAGTCAATGTAATGCTGGTGCCGGCGGCAATGCCGACTACTGTGTAATTGGCGGTGCCACCATAGCCATTGCTGTTGGTGATCGGGACTGAGCTGGCGCCGCTGGCAATCACACTAAGGCTGTAGACCGGAGTCACGTAATTGACGGTGACGGATTTGGAAGTGTTCATTGTTACGGTGCAGGTAAGCGCTGCGGTCGAATCGCAACCACTCCAACTGCTGAAGTTGGCAAGCCCTACTGAGGCTGGAGCCGTGAGGGTAACGGCCGTGCCAATGGCTATGCTCTTTGTGTAATTGGCCGTGCCGCCATAGCCATTGTTGTTGCTGATCACTAC
>CANCGR010000134.1 GCA_947377625.1 Gammaproteobacteria bacterium
GTGCGTCTTCCACGCGGGCCTTCTTCTCTTTCATTTCCATTTCAGTGCCGGCGCCCACTTTGATTACCGCAACACCGCCAGCCAGTTTGGCTACGCGCTCTTGCAGTTTTTCACGGTCGTAGTCGCTGGTGGTTTCTTCGATCTGCTGACGGATTTGCGCAACACGGCCTTCGATGACTTTGGCATCGCCGGCGCCATCAATGATGGTGGTGTTGTCTTTGGTCAGGATGACGCGTTTGGCGTGGCCAAGATCCTGCAGGGTAGCGCCTTCAAGGTTCAGGCCCACTTCTTCTGCAATCACGGTGCCGCCGGTCAGTGCAGCGATGTCTTGCAGCATGGCTTTGCGACGATCACCGAAGCCTGGAGCTTTGGCAGCAGCAACTTTCACGATGCCGCGCATGTTGTTCACAACCAGCGTTGCCAATGCTTCGCCTTCAACATCTTCTGCAATGATGAACAGCGGACGACCGGATTTTGCTACGCCTTCAAGTACTGGCAGCATTTCGCGGATGTTGGAGATTTTTTTCTCAACCAACAGGATCAATGGATTTTCCAGCTCGGCTGCCATCGTTTCCTGGTTGTTGATGAAGTAAGCAGACAGGTAGCCACGATCGAACTGCATACCTTCCACTACGGTGAGTTCGTTTTCGAGACCCGAGCCGTCTTCAACGGTGATAACGCCTTCTTTGCCGACTTTATCCATGGCACGGGCAATGATCTCGCCTACGCTGGTATCGCTGTTGGCAGAGATGGAGCCTACCTGGGCGATGGCTTTGCTGTCGGCGCAGGGCTGGCTCATTTTGCTCAGCTCTTCGACTACTGCAGCAACACCTTTGTCGATGCCGCGTTTCAGATCCATCGGGTTCATGCCGGCCGCTACTGCTTTCAGGCCTTCGTTCAAAATGGACTGGGCCAATACGGTAGCAGTGGTGGTGCCGTCGCCGGCAACATCAGAAGTTTTGGAAGCAACTTCCTTCACCATCTGCGCGCCCATGTTTTCGAACTTGTCTTTCAGGGTGATTTCTTTGGCAACGGAAACACCGTCTTTGGTAACGGTAGGAGCGCCGTAGCTTTTATCCAGCACTACGTTGCGGCCTTTGGGGCCAAGGGTTACTTTAACTGCGTCTGCGAGAAGGTTAACGCCTCTCACCATTTTTTGACGGGCTACGTCACCAAACAATACGTCTTTTGACATTGTTATATACCTGTGTAGTTAATCTGTTGGGAGGAGAACGGGAAGGCTTAGCCTTCGAGCACGCCGAAGATTTCGTTTTCGCCGAGAATCAGCAATTCTTCATCGCCGATTTTTACAGTGTTGCTGGCGTATTTGCCGAAGAGCACTTTGTCGCCTACTTTCAAATCAATCTTGCGAACGGTGCCGTTGTCCAGTGCTTTGCCCGGACCTACTGCTACCACTTCACCCTGGGAAGGCTTTTCAGCGGCTGAAGCTGTGAGCAGGATGCCACCTGCGGTTTTGGTTTCTTCTTCGTTACGCTTAACCACCACGCGGTCATGTAATGGACGAATTTTCATTGGTTCTTATCTCCGACGTTTACCTAGAATTGGTACCTGTATACCACCCGGTTGAGCCTTGATTCGGCCCGGCCTGTAGTTGGTGCGCAGAAGATAGGGATGCCACAGGGGATTTCAATGGCAGAATGCAAAAAAGTTTGGAAATAACACTTGGCCAGCCTATTTTTGGCGTCCGCGCGCCCGGATTCGGGTGCGGCGACCCGTGTTTTTACTCCTCTGACCCTGATTTTTACTGTTGCGATGCCAAAAAACGACTCCACCCGAAAGCTCAAGGAAAGCCTCTGGCAACTGGTGGCCGCAATCCCGCCAGGGCAAGTGGCAACCTACGGCCAGTTGGCTCGACTGGCTGGTTACCCCAACCATGCCCGCTATGTCGGCACCACTCTTAATCATTTACCCAAAGGCACTGCCTTATGCTGGTTCCGGGTGCTGCGTAGCTCAGGCGAATTGGCATTCCCGCCAGACTCAGCACAGTGGAAGCGCCAGAAGGGTTTGTTGGAAGCCGAAGGCGTCATTTTCAAAGGCATGAAGGTGCCGCTCAAACAGTATCAGTGGCAGGTCTGATCTCGCATTGGCGTGCGCTGGCCAATCTGCTAGTGTTCCGGGCGCTTGATACAACAACAACCACCAGACAGGGGGAATGCAATGGCGACAACAACACAAAACAAATCAACAAACGGGGCCTGGGATACCGGCTACGAGTGGAAGATCATTCTGATCCTCAGTCTGACTTTCGGCTTGGTAGGTCTCGACCGCTTTATCCTGCCGGTGCTGTTCCCGAGCATGATGGGCGAGCTCGGGCTTACCATTGAGGACTTGGGCGACCTGGTCGGCATCCTCGCTATCTTCTGGGGTATCTCTGCCTTTGCAATGGGCTTCCTGTCCGACCGCGTCGGCCGCCGCAAAGTATTGATTCCGGCCGTTATCATCTTCTCGCTGATGTCTGCGTTCAGCGGCATGACTGGCGGCCTGGTAGGGCTGCTGTTAATCCGCGCCATCATGGGTGTAGCTGAAGGCCCAGTGGCTTCAACCGGCGTGGCAGTGGCGGTGGAAGCCTCGCACCCGAACCGTCGCGGCATGAACAACGGCATTTTCCAATGCATGATTTCACTGATGGGCAATGCAGTGGGCCCCATCATTGCCACACAGTTGCTGTTGGTCACCACCTGGCGCAACGTGTACATGCTGGTCGGTATTCCGGGTTTGATCATGGCGTTAGTGATGTGGTTTGTCGTGCGTGAGCCGGCCACCGTCACCAATGTCAGCGCCGCACCACGCCCCTCGTTCGGCTCGCTGTTCTCGCACCGCAACGTGCCACTGGCCATGCTGACACTGATGTGCGCCATGGGCGGTGTGTTCGTGCTGGGTGCGATGATGCCTAACTACCTCACTGGCGTCTTGAAGATGTCCCAGCAGGACATGGGGCTGCTAACTGCTGCCATCGGCTTTGGTGGTTGCATCGGCCAGTTCGCGATGCCGACCGTGTCGGATTTTGTGGGCCGCAAGGTTGTTACGCTGGCGTCTTATGTTCTGGCAGCTATCTTCATTTATCTGTTTGCCAGCGCCGGCGCTGCGAGTTTCACAACACTGTTTGTGCTGCTGTTTCTGGCTGCCTTGTTCAACTTCTCCGCTCTCGCCATTCTGGCTGGCCCGGTGGCAGCTGAAGCGGCACCGATTGGCATGGTGGCGTCGGTGGCAGGCCTGGTAATTGGCGCTGGTGAGGTGTTCGGTGGCGGTGTAGCACCCATCATCGCCGGCCGCATTGCCGGCACCTACGGCCTCGAAAATGTGTTCTGGTTCCCGATCGGCAGCTTGATCATCGGCTTCATCATTGCACTGTTCCTGAAAGAAACCGCACCGCGCAAAACCGGCGGCCATTAATCACGCCACTGTTGAACGCATAAAAAAAGGGGGAACAGCAATGTTCCCCCTTTTTTTATGAACTGAATTTTCATGAACAGGCTTGAGCGCTACTGGCAAGAAATCCGCGCTATCCAATGGAGCTGCTGCGAGCGCCGCAGGCGCTTGTTCCCGGTGAGGTTTTCCCCGGCAAATGCAGCGTTAATCGCGAAAATTGTCGAACTGCAGTGGCAAGCCGAAATCCTGCTGGCGCAGATCAGCAATCACCTTCTGCAGATCATCACGCTTGGTGCCGGTAATGCGCAGCTTGTCGCCTTGAATGGCCGCCTGCACTTTGATGCCGAGCTCCTTGATGTGTTTGACGATCTTCTTGGCGGTCTCGGATTCCAGACCTTGCTGAACATCACATTTCATGATGGCCTTACGACCCAACATCTCAACCGGATTTATCTTGAGTGTGCTGATGTCTATTTGGCGTTTGCCCATTCTGATCCTCAGCAGATCCAGCATCTGATTGATCTGAGGTGCAGCTTCAGCGGTCAGCGTTATTGATTTCTCTTTCTCGTTCAGCTCGAAACTGGCAGCCACGCCTTTGAAATCATAACGCGTGCCCACTTCGCGACTGGCCTGATCAATGGCGTTGCTGAGCTCGTGCATATCAACTTCGGAAACGACGTCAAAGGATGGCATGGCTTACCTCACAACATCATTAATCGGATATCGCTCAACAATGCCGCCAGATACGTGCAAAACATGCCGCCATCAACGCCATTCACTGCGCGGTGATCGTATGACAGCGAGAACGGCAGCATGGTGCGGGGCACGAACTGGTTGTTTTTCCACACCGGTTTGATCGACGCTTTTGATACACCGAGGATTGCCACTTCCGGTGCATTCACAATGGGAGTAAAACCACTGCCGCCAATATTACCGAGACTGGAAATCGTGAAGCACGCGCCTTCCATGTCTTCGCGTGCGAGTTTGCGGTCTTTGGCTTTAGCGCTGAGTTCGGCAATTTCTTTGGAGATCTGCCAGATCGACTTTTGATCAGCATTTTTTACCACAGGCACCATCAAGCCGGCCGGTGTTGCCACCGCCACGCCGATGTTCACGTATTTTTTCTGGATCAGTTTGGTGCCGGAAGAATGCAGCGACACGTTGAACTGCGGATGTTCAGCCAGTGCTTTGGCGCAGGCTTTGATGATGAACGGCAGCGGCGTGAGTTTGACACCTTTCTTGTCGGCCAGCGCTTTTTGTTCTGTGCGAAAGCTTTCCAGATCAGTGATATCGGCTTCGTCGAACTGGGTCACGTGCGGCACGTTGAGCCAGTTCTTCGTCATGTTAAGCGCAGTGACGCGATGCAGTTTGGTCATCTCGATTTCTTCGATGGCGCCAAACTTGCTGAAATCAATATCTGCAATTACCGGCAAGCCAAGACCGGAACCACCGGCGGCAGCTGGAGCAGCTACTGGATTCTGCAAACGCGATTTTACAAAAGCCTGCACATCTTCTTTGACGATGCGACCCTTGCCGCCAGAGCCGCTTACCAGTGACAGATCAACACCGAGTTGACGCGCCAACATGCGTACTGCCGGGCCCGCATAAATATCAGCACTCGGATTGGGAGCAGCAGCAACAGCCACCGAGGCTGGTGCCAACGTCACCGACCCTGAGGGAGCACCAGTGGTGGGCGTTGGAGGACCACCATCTACCAGCGCAAAGGTGGCAGCAGGCTTGGGCGCCGAAGCAGCGGCGCTAGTCGATGCGGAGGAGTCAGCAACAACCGGAGGAGCAGCCTTGGCCGCCGTAGCACCGGCAGCAGCCGGTGCAGAGGTGGCTTCTGTTTCCAGATCAAGAATGACCGAACCCTGCGCTACTTTGTCACCCAGCTTGATCTTGATCGCAACTATCTTGCCTGCTTTCGGAGACGGAACTTCCATCGCCGCTTTGTCGGTTTCCAGCGTAACCAAACCCTGCTCTTTCTTGACGGTATCGCCGACTTTCACAAGGATGTCGATAACTTCTACATCAGTGGCGCCGCCGAGATCAGGCACCGCAATTGTTTCCACACTCTTGCCACCAGCAGCAGGCACAGGCGCCGCCGCGACAGCTTCTGCTGGTGCGGGGGCAGCAGCCGCTTCCACTTTCGCAGCAGCAGGTGCAGCAGCTTTGGCAGGCGCAGGTGCAGCAGCAGGAGCCGCAGCAACAGTTGCACTCTCGATGACCAGCAGCGGAGTACCGGTCTTCACCTGCGCCCCCACTTTCACCAGCACTTCCTTCACCACACCGGCCTGGGTCGCGGGTATTTCCATCGCTGCCTTGTCGCTTTCAAGCACGACTACGGAATCATTCGGCTTGATGATATCGCCGGGCTTGACCAGCACTTCGATCACTTCTACTGAATCGTCAGTGCCCAGATCGGGAACATTGAAAGTTTCTGCTGCCACGCTAATTCTCCTGCCAATCGTTTTGTTGCCAATGGTAGTTGTTAACAGTTCCGTGCTTGTCAGATTGCAACTTGTGGCTGCAATCAGGCAAACAACGGATTGGTTTTCTCGGGGTCGAGACCCAGTTTCTTGATCGCTTCACTGACGACAGCGACTTTGATCTGGCCGCCTTTGGCCAGTTCATTCAGTGCTGCCACCACTACAAACTTGTGATTCACCTCGAAAAAGTGCCGTAGTTTCTCACGACTGTCGCTGCGACCGAAACCATCGGTACCCAGCACTTTGTACGGTGCCGGTACATAGGCGCGCAGTTGTTCGCCATAAATCTTCATGTAGTCGGTTGAAACAATCACCGGCGCCTTGCTGCCACCCAACATTTCAGTGATGTACGGCACTTTAGGCTTCTTGGCATCCGGATGCAGCATGTTCCAGCGATCAGCCGCCTGACCGTCACGCGCCAGCTCGTTCATGCTGGTGGCACTGTAAACATCGACTGACACTTTGTACTCGTTACGCAACACCGCTGCTGCTGCGCGCACTTCACGCAGGATGGTGCCGCTGCCCATCAAACGCACGCTCAGATCGGATTTCGCGACGCTGTATTCCTTGCTCTTGCTGTCTTCCAGCAAGTACAGACCTTTGATGATGCCTTCCTGTACGCCTTCGGGCATATCAGGATGCGTGTAATTCTCGTTCATCGCGGTGATGTAGTACCACACGCTCTGATCTTCCTGGTACATGCGACGGATACCGTCCTGGATAATGACAGCAAGCTCATAGGAGTAGGTTGGATCGTAACTGACACAATTTGGAATCGTCAGCGCCGCCAGATGGCTGTGGCCATCCTGATGCTGCAAGCCTTCCCCGTTCAGTGTCGTGCGGCCCGCCGTTGCGCCAATCAGGAAGCCGCGTGCCTGCAAATCACCTGCAGCCCAGCACAAATCACCCACGCGCTGGAAACCAAACATCGAGTAATAGATATAGAACGGAATCAGCGGATAGTTGTTGACGCTGTAGGAAGTTGCCGCAGCCAGCCATGAACTCATCGAGCCGGCTTCGTTGATGCCTTCTTCC
>CANCGR010000135.1 GCA_947377625.1 Gammaproteobacteria bacterium
TGCAGGCTTCTTTCATGCACGGCGCGCATTTTCAGATAGATCGACAGCACCAAGGACAACAACACCCCGCCAAGCAGCACCAACAACGCCGCCACCGGTTGGCGATGCGCCATGTAGCCGTGCGTGGCGATGGTGCGGACTTCCCACGGCCGGCCGGCAACGGTAATCAGATGGTTATAAGCTGGTGGCATGAACAGATGCTCAAGCCAGTTGATTGACAGGCCTTCACTGGTGCTGGCGTCGGACTCGCCGTACAGCAGTGAGTCTGATGCTTGTGCTGCCGCATCGCGTATTTCAAGCCGGAGCGCTTCCGGGGCGAATTGTGCTGCAACGACTTCGACAATGTTGCTGATACGGAACACCCCAAGCACCAGGCCGATCAACGCGCCCGGTTCGCTGGCGCTTGTTGCTGGTTTGGCGAACAAGGGGTCGAGCACAAAGAATCCGTATTTGCCGGAGCCGTTGTCTTGCAACAGCGCAATACGGCCGGACGCGGTGAGCGCACGGCTCTGGATGGCCTGTTCCAGTGCGGTCTTGCGCGCAGGTGTTGAAGCTACATCAAATCCGATACTGGCTTCGCCTTCATCAAGCGGCAGCAGTGGGTAGACCGGGAAATACAACTCGCGCGGGCCAGCACGCGCCATTTCACCTTGAGCATTGCGTTCAGTGATTTGATAGCCGGCGATGCCGGCGGTCTGCAGGGTTTTTTCAAAGACTTCGCGTTCGGCAGCGCGCACTGGCACCACCCACTGCAAGGCCTGCACACCATCGAGACGTTTTTCGAAGGGTTGCACGAAGCTGCGGAATTGCGGCTGCGGTTTGCCGTCAAAAACAGTGTAGAGAGAGTGCATCGACTGCAGAATCAGCAGCTTTTCATCCAGGTTGCGTTGCAGCGCAGTGACCCGCAAGGTAGCCGCGTCAATAAAGTCGGATTGAATGGAAATGCGGTAAGACCTGAGGGCGACTGCTGTGCCTGCAACTGCCAGCGCCATCACCCAGAGTGAAACCACCAGTGCGGGTGAGTATTTTCGCAAGCTTGACTCTCTGGCCTTGGGAAGGCCGCCAGCTATTCTTGTTAAGTTTTTAGTCTTGCGCGAAAACTGTAGCACAAAACCTCTGCCGCAATAGTGAAAAAGCCGGGGACAGCAAGACCTGCGGCTGTGTTTTAATCTGCCCCGTCAAATTTCTGCAGGTGGTCTCCCATGTCCAAGTTGAGTGGCGGCGAAGTGGTCGCGCAAACCCTGGTCGCCAACGGTATTGATACCTTGTTTGGCATTCCTGGTGTGCAGTTGGACCCGGTTTTTGCCGGCCTTTATGACGTGCGCGACAAGCTGCGCATTTACCACGCCCGTCATGAGCAGGGTGTGGCCTTGATGGCCTACGGCTATGCGCATGTCAGTGGCAGGATAGGCACGATGCTGGTGGTGCCCGGCCCCGGGTTTCTCAATGCCACCACCGGCATGCTGACAGCACATGCCTGCAACAATCCCATGCTGTGCCTGGTCGGGCAGAGCGAGCGCATGTTCATTGGCTCCGGCGTTGGTGTGCTGCACGAGCTCGACAACCAGATCGGCATTGCTCGCAGCCTTACCAAGTGGGCGGTGCGGGTGGAGTCGGCTGAAGATATTGTGCCATTGCTCACCACTGCGCTGGAGGAAATCCGCACACTGCGGCCACGCCCGGTTTATGTGGAGTTGCCGTCTGACATTGTCAGGATGCAGATGGAGTTGCCGGTCTTGTTGCCGGCGCGCACGCAGCAACGGGTGCCGGTGCTGCAACAGCAGCAAGTGGAGACTGTGGCCAGAGCTTTGGCCGAGGCAAAGTTCCCGCTGTTGATGGCCGGAGGCGGTGCTGCGGGTGCCTGTGAACAAATTCGTCAACTGGCCGAGCTGCTGGGCGCGCCCGTGGGCATGAGTGAAAACGGCCTCGGCACACTCGATGCGCGGCATCCGCTGGCTTTCACGCAGTTGGGTGCCAACAAGTTGTGGGCCAAGGCCGATGTGGTGCTGGCGCTGGGCACGCGACTCTACGCACCCATCTACAACTGGGGCTATGACGAGCAACTGAAAATTTTCAAGGTTGATATCGATACTGCAGAGCTGCACCGTTTGCCGGTGCCGCTCTACAGCATTCATGCTGATACTGCCGGCTTTGTCGCCGCACTATGCGAAGCCGTGCCGAAATATCTGCAAACGCGCGCTGACCACAGTGCCACGTTCACTGCTGTGCGTGCGCAATGCACGGCGTTGCTGGCCAACCTGGCGTTGCCGCGTTGCATCGTTGAAATCATTCGCACCGAGTTGGGCGAAGACGGCATTCTGGTGGCGGATGTCACCCAGCTGAATCACGCGGCGCTCGACATGTATCCGGTTTACAAGCCGCGCACTTATATCAGCTCCGGTTATCAAGGCACGCTGGGCTTTGGCCCCTGCACTGCACTGGGTGCGAAGGTGGGCAAACCGGAAGTGCCGGTGGTGTGTCTGGTGGGTGATGGCGGCTTTATGTATGCGTGTCAGGAACTGGCCACTGCCGTGCAGTTCAACATTGCGGTGATCATGCTGGTGATCAATGACGGCGCCTACAAAAACGTGGAAGGCATTCTCAACCGCAGCTACGGCGGCAGGGCCATTGCTACCACATTGAAGAATCCTGACTTCGTGAAATTTGCCGACAGTTTCGGCGTGCAAGCGCGCCGCGTGACTACCCCGGAACAAATGCAGGCAGCACTGCGTGAACTGATCGCTCTCAATGAACCGGCAGTAATTGATTATCAGATCACTGACGTCCCTACTGCATTCTGGTTGCGCTTTCTGCCGCAAGTGCGCAAACACAAACCGGAAAATCCGTATGGACTGGTCAAGAGTTCATGAGGGCAGGCCTGGCCCCGGATCAAAACGGAAAAGGGTCAGGTAAGGTGTTGGCCGGGATCGACCAAAGCGGCTGGTCGGCAGTTTCCCTGGATGTTCCGGCAAAAACTTGCACGCGGTGCAGCTGATCACCGACAAAAATCCCGGTCGGAGCAGGGACGGTAATATAAAAACCCATCAGGTCGCCTTGGAGATTGAGTCGCTGTTGGACTTCCGGATAGGGAAATCTGGACAGGTATTGATGCGGGAGCGAGATGCCGTCGATACGTAAATCCACATAGGCAGGGGCCAGCCCGTTGTTGTGCACGGCCCAGCCCGAGACTTTCACGAACGCGGAATCAATCTTCACATCTTGTAAAACGCCTATTGAGCCGGCAAACGGCAGCGTATTGGCAAGCACCTGCGTGCAGTTGCCTGTGTGAGGCACTTCAACATTGCGCAGAGCGTTGAAAAAAATATCGGCCGAGCTTTGACGCAGCAGTTGTGACTCAAGCTCGTTGATGCCCGACATCGCCAGTTTTACCACGACGTAGCCGGAAGCAATGAAACTGGCTACCAGTTCATCACGCCGATCCAGCGGGATGAAAGCATCCAATGCGAACGAGCCACCTGCTGCCTTGGCTTGCCACACCTGCACCAATTGCGGCATAAATCCGTCCCGGAATATCCGGCGATAGACCTCATCAAGACGGGTGTGATCAAGGCGGTAACCCAAATAGGTTTTCAGCTGTTCCGGGCAGGCAAGGCGGCCCTCTGCAATATCCACCAGTGCTTTATCGCCGCTGATAACCGGCACATTGGCCGGCTTGAACAGGCTACTGGCCACACTGGTCTTGCCGGAGCCTGGCACCTGCATCATAAGATAGACCAGCGGTTTGCGCCGGGTGACATGAATGACATGACGCGGCACCGGATCGCCGCTCTGGTTCACGCTTTTGCCGATATGTTTCCATGCAAATGGCTCAAGCAAAGCACTGAGCACCGGCCAGGTGGGAAAGCTGCAGATGTCATGGCCGCGATCCACTTGCACCCACTCGTTGTCCTTGCTTTCCACAACTCCCAATTCCAGCACCAGCGTGCCGTTGGGATTCAAGAGCTGCATCAGCCGTGCAATAAGCGCACTTTGATCGCTGGCATAGTGCAGCGAAGACGTCAGCAGAATTACATCGAAGCTTTCTGACGGCAGCACCTCCCAGCTTTGACAGAGAAACTCGGCGGCAGGAAAACGCCGGCGTGCACGTGCTATGAAAGTGGGTGACAGATCGATTCCCACTACGCGGCGGGCGCCGTCGTGCAGGGCATAGCCGCAGAAAAAACCTTCGTTGCAGCCTACGTCCAGAAAACTCTTGTGTGCCAACATCGGCAACAGCAAGGCCTTCAATTTTTTCAGTGAATCCGAATCGCCGCTGGCATCGGGAAAACTCTGGTACTGCAAATGGGTAGAACTGGTAGGTGGGGCTTGCACGTGGGTGTCCAGTGGAATGACTGCACAAAGTATAAAGGGTCGACAATGGCCTGTCTGGCTCGGTATTCTGCCCAAAGTAATCAGAGGCTTCTCGCCTGGCCACAACTTGGGCATTGCGGGTGGCACGCTTACCGAATCCATCGAAGCAACAGGCATCCTATCGCATGAACATCCTCCATCCCGTGATCCTGTCAGGCGGCAGTGGCTCTCGCCTGTGGCCGCTTTCACGCGAAGCTTATCCGAAGCAGTTGCTGCCCTTGCAGAGCGCCCAAACCATGCTGCAGGAAACTGTCTTGCGTGCGATGCAATTGTCGTCAGCGCAGCTGGCCGTGGCGGCTCCCTTGCTGATCTGCAACAGCGAACACCGTTTTCTGGTGCGTGAACAATGTCAGAGCGTGGGCTATAACCCCGCTGCGGTCTATCTGGAGCCAACCGGCCGCAACACGGCGCCGGCGATTGCGCTCGCCGCCTTGCATCTGGCGCGCGGCGAGCATGCTGATCCCGATGCCTTGATGCTGGTAATGCCCGCTGACCATGTGATTTTGGACCGGCAAGCTTTCAACCAAGCGGTGGAACAAGCCGTGGCAGCGGCGAAGCAAGGCAAGCTCGTCACCTTCGGCATTGCGCCGGGCCATCCGGAAACCGGTTATGGCTATATACGCAGTGGTGCTGCATTACCTGCGTTGTCAGGTGCCTTCGAGGTGGCGCAATTTGTCGAGAAGCCTGACTTGCAACGTGCACAGCAGTTCCTGCTGGACGGCAATTACAGCTGGAACAGCGGCATGTTCCTGTTCACCGCCGGCAGTTATTTGCAGGAACTGGCGCTGTATCGCCCCGACATAATGCAGGCTATTACCTTGGCCTGGCAGCAACGCACCACTGATCTCGGCTTTTATCGGCCCGACAGTGCTGCATTTTTGCAGTGCCCCTCTGATTCCATCGACTATGCAGTAATGCAGGCCACCACCAAAGCGGCGGTAGTGAAAGCAGATATAGGCTGGAGTGATGTTGGCTCGTGGGAATCCTTGTGGCGGTTGGCGGCGCGTGATGACAACGGCAATGCCATTTATGGCGATGTGCTGGCGCTTGGCACCACCAACAGTTATCTGCGTTCGGAGTCCCGGCAGTTGTCAGTGATCGGGCTCGACAATGTCACCGTAGTAGAAACCAAAGATGCCGTGCTGGTGATGAACACCAATGCCGCGCAGGATGTCAAAAAGGTGGTGGAACAACTGCGAGCACAAGGCCGCAGTGAAAGCCTGCAGAATCTGCGCGTCTATCGGCCTTGGGGCTGGTATGAAGAAATAGATCAGGGTGCCAACTTCAAGGTGAAACGTTTGCAGGTAAACCCGGGCGAAAAAATTTCACTGCAATTGCATCACCATCGTGCCGAACATTGGGTAGTCGTGTGTGGCAGGGCAACCGTTACTGTGGGTGACACTGTCGTTGTGCTGGAAGTGAACCAGTCGATCTATATTCCCGTTGGCGCCAAACATCGGCTGGAAAATGCGTACACTGAGAGTCTGCAGTTGATTGAAGTGCAGTCAGGCAGCTATCTGGGCGAAGACGACATTGTGCGCTTTGAAGATAAATACCAGCGTCACGCCTGATTGTTGTTGGATCGATGGCCAATTGAGGGTTGATCGGGGTTGTAGTGAGTAAGTTGTAGTGAGTAAGTTGTAGTCAGCAAGCATGCGATTGCATGCAGGTTAAAGGGCGAGAATTTTGGGCAATACAGTAATTTTTGATTTTGACGGCACCATTGTTGACTCAGCGCCGGCTATCCTCGCTACCCTGGAGCAGGTGCTGGTTGCGCATAACATCAAGCCCAAGCGCCCGATCAGCCATGATCTGGTGGGTCCGCCACTGGGTGCCACGTTGACGACATTGACCGGCATCACCGACAAGACCCGGCTTGGTCAAATGATAACCTCTTTCAAAGAGTTGTATGACAGCACCGGACTGGAATCCACCGTCCTGTATGCTGGAATGGACGATTTATTACGCGCCTTGGTCCAGTCCGGCTACGCTCTGATGCTGGCGACCAACAAGCGCCGATATCCTACTCAACGTCTGCTGGACAAGTTCAACCTGACGGCTTGCTTCAACGCAGTTCATTGTTTGGACACGCCATCTCCACCTTATCTCGACAAAGCCGCCATGCTTACGGCTTTGTTACAGATTGAATCATTGACAGCACAACGAAGTCTTTATATTGGTGACACCTGTCATGATGAGGTTGCCGCTGCCAAGGCCGGCCTGCCTTTCATGGCTGTTGCGTGGGGCTATGGAGTGGGTGTGCAACTGGTGTCGAGGAAGGCGCGGATAGTGTCAACACCTTCAGCATTGCCAGCCGCCATAAGCGCTCATTTTGGCGATTGATAGTCAGATATTTGTTCGATGTTATACAAACAACAGTGAGTGGAGTTCCAATGATGAAGAAGGCTTTTGTAACCGGCATCACCGGGCAGGACGGAGCCTACCTTGCCGAATTTCTGCTCAATAAAGGTTATGAAGTCCATGGTCTGAAGCGCCGCACGTCATTGTTCAATACGGATCGCATTGATCATCTCTATGAAGG
>CANCGR010000136.1 GCA_947377625.1 Gammaproteobacteria bacterium
CTGGAAGCCGAAGATGGCACCATCATTCACGTGCTCAACGAAGGCTTCAATTGCGCGCCGGGGGCTAACGGCGAACGCGGCTACACGCGTCCGCGTTTCGAAGCGCCGGAAGGCACCTATGGTTGGCTCACGCGTGGTGTGTTCGTTTCCACCATAGAGCTGGACAACGCCGGCGCTGCTGGCGCGGATGGCAAACCAGCGCCGTTATCGGCGATCCGCATCAAGTTCTACCAGATAAAATAATTGCGGTTCTTGTGATTGCAGCGGGCGCAGGTGCATCACGGCTTGCCCTTCGCGTGATAACTCACCGGCCCCAGCAGCGACATCTCGATCTTGCGCCCGGCCGGATCAAAACTTGCTGCCGTGGTCAGATGCATTTCATTCATTGCCAGCACGGCATCGGTGACATTATTGAAAGGGCCATGCTCTTCATAACCGCCGCCGTTGTCTTCATGCACGATATCGAAATGAAACTTGCTGCCGTTCATGCTGATATTTTCCAGCGGCGCAAAGTCCTTCGGATTTTCGCAAGGCCCACACACCATGCCGCGCACACCATCCTTGTGGCGTTTGAAAATGAAATATTGTTTGCCCGGGCCGATGCCCCATAACCACAGGCCCAGTACTTTGTCGGCTGTAACAACTTCGGCGGCAGCGGGTAACACACGCTGGCGTCCCTGTGCGGGCTGATTCGGGCGGGGATCAGTCGGCGCTGGCTCGCTTGGCGCTGAGCGCTTCATTACGACCAGCAGTGCTTCTGATTGCGACTTCCTCAGTGCGAGTTTGAGTTCGCCCTTGTCGAGCAAAGCATCTACTTGTTCAATGTAAGGCGCTTGATTGGCGGCGGAATGGTAGAGCTTGAAATGCAGCCCTTTCGCATCAAGCACACCGTCATCAATGAAAGCCAGTTGATCAGGATCGTAGCAATCAGCACAGTGAAAGCCACTGACCTTGCCGTCACGCAGCACCAGATAGAGCACATGACGCACACCGGCGACATCAGCCATCCAGCCGCCACGCCACTGCGCAACATCTTGCGCCCGCACAGGTGAAAACAACATTGGTAGCAGGCCAAGCAGGATGAGGGCCAAACCTCGACGAAAGCGGAAGTGGAAGT
This sequence comes from Gammaproteobacteria bacterium, assembly GCA_947377625.1. Lineage (GTDB taxonomy): Bacteria > Pseudomonadota > Gammaproteobacteria > Pseudomonadales > Pseudohongiellaceae > CAILUG01. Next base: position 1,118 of record CANCGR010000136.1, read on the forward strand.
GGACAGGCATGTGTCCCTCCATGTTGTTTTAGTTTTACGCCGGCCAAGTTTCCGCTACTTGTTCAAGGAAGCCAATACACTACTTCCCTGCCACGCAGCTGAAGTTGGCGGCATCGTCGCTTGAGCCCTGGCCATTCCAGCGTGCCTGCGCAGGATAAGGACACAGCGGGCGTGACTGGGTACCAGTGGGTGTTTTTTTGGTAGCCAGCACCGTATCAGGTGCTTTGCCCTTTTCGACCCAGTCGACCACCGACTCGAACATGGCCTGCGGCTGCGGACCATCGCCACCGGCGCAGTGACCAACACCCGGCGCCATGAACAGTCGTGCAAATTTTTGGGTGCTCTCATAACCACCACCGAGTTTTTTTGTGAGGTCGTTGTAATAGTCGATGGTGCCTTCGGGCACGATCAACATGTCGGACCAGCCGTGATAGAGCACCAGCTTGCCGCCATGTTTGCGAAACGCGGAAAGATCTGGATTGTCGGAAGCCATCATCGGGCCGACTTTGGCGACAGTGTCCTTGAAGAAACCCAAATAGTTTTTGTAGTCGAGCGATTGCCAATTCCAGGCAGCATCAAAATACACCCAGTATTTGCCCTGATCGACAGCAATGCCGATTGGTGCAGCACCACCGAGCGCCGTGAGATTGGTGCCGCGCGTGTTGGCGTACCACAGCCGCTTGTCGCCCTTGCTGTCGAGATCGCGCGTGGCAACATCGGCAACGCTGCAACTGGCATCGCCATTGGCGCAGGCAATCGGGCCCTGCCACATCTTGTCGATCGCCGAGCCTTCGGTAGGTGTCAGGCAAGCTGCGTCAGTGGCTTTGCATTGCGCAGTGGTAAGGGTTTTATCAGCTGCAGCGCTGTACTTGCACATGCGCGGATCGGTCAGGATGCCATCGCTAACGCCATCAAGCGCATCACAGGCGGCAATGGCCTTGGTGGTGGCCAGTTGTTCTTTCGCCGCCAGCACTGTGCGGTCTCCGCCACCGATGGGGCCGCCGTTATCACGCAGTTGCACCACCTGATACCACAACTGCCCGGCCTGAAAACGATCCCAGTGAATTGCCGGCGCACCGGCGAGAATGCCGTCATAGTCATCCGGATAATCCTGCGCCATGCGCAGCCCTTGGCGACCACCGGTTGAACAGCCGTTCCAGTACGAATATGCAGGAGCTTTGCCGTAGAAGGCGCTTACCAATTGTTTGCCAAGTACCGCCATCAAATGCTCGGAGCGACTGGCGAAGTCAGTCTGCAAGGCGGTGTTGGCCTGGCCCGGCGCCAGCATGCCGAAGCTGCCGCCAACCTGCACGGTATGACCGGTGTCGGTGCCGGCCGCCGCGTAGCCGGCGGCAAGTGCCGGGGTTGGCGCGGCAACGCTGCCGGCAAAACCGCCACCACCAGTGGATTGCCAGCGGCCATTCCACGCGCCCCCCATCGGCAGCCCAACCCAGATATTGATCGCCTGCGGCACCAGCACTTTGACGAGACAGTACTGCACGGTGCCAGCAGTGCCGGTAGAAACCTCAGTGATGGTGACCTGCGGCCCGTCACCCTGCAATTTGGCAGCCCCGATGCCAGCCGCATCACAGGCAGTGACCGGTGTCTGTGCATAGGCGCCAACGCAAACAGTTGCAGCCAGAAGTCCAAACAAACCCGCAGCGCGGCAGATTGCGGCGTGCAGGCTGTTGCGCTTTGGCACGGGCAGAGGCATTGGCATGGGGTTTCTCCTGATTTTATCAGCAAGCATGGTTGCCCGCGCCAACGCAGGCAGCAAGTGAGTTTGTGTGCAAAGACTTGTACTTTCCGGTCACGGCCGACATACCTTGCCGACGACAAGGTCAAACCAACCTGGCCCGTTCCTGCGCCAGTTTGCGGAATTCACTCGGCGTTTCTCCTTCGAGAACCTTGAACACACGCGAGAAATAAGCTGCGTCCTGGTAGCCGAGACTGTCGGCGATCTGGTCAAGGGTTTCACGTGTGTAAATCAGCCTGCGTCGTGCTTCCACGTGCAAGCGGTCCTGCAAAAGTTTTTTGGCGGTGCAACCAAGCTGGTCGCGGCAGGCGCGATTCAAAGTTGAAATTGACACGTGCAAGGCGAGTGCATAGTCCCCGATGCCCCAGTGTTCCTTGTAGTGCAATTCAACCAGTTGCTTCAGTTTTTCCACCAGACCCAAGACGGCAAGACTCTCGCTTGCTGTTGTTTGCTGCTGCCCGAGGTTGCGTCGCACCATCACCAGCAACAACTTGACCAGAGCCAGCAGTACGATGCCCTGATCCTGCTGGCGTGCGCGCAGCTCCAGCCCGAGTTGTTCCACATGCTGCAGCAGGTGACGAAAGAAAACCGATTTGCGATCGAGTTTGACCACCGATGGTTTCGACAACACGCCATCAAGCAAACGGGTCAGCTGATTTTCCACATCCATGCCTTGCAGATTGACAGCGATGCTCAACACTTTGCCCTGAATATCAGGACTGAAGCGATAGCCGTGCACAACACCCGGCGGCACTACTACCAGCCAGCCTCCCCGCAATTGTTGCTGCTCGTCATCAAGCGTCATCGCCATTTCGCCACTTTGCATCACCAGCAGCTGGAACAGATGCGTATGGCAATGTGGTTTGATGAGCCAGCCATTGCGGGAACTGCGTTCGTGAATATCTTCGACGTGCACTGACTCCAGTCGGTGACTGGGAGTGATCTCGCCATAGAGAGCGAATTGCGGGATTGAAACAGCGGTGCGGATTGCCATGACCATAAAGTACAAGAAATTGCATTGATTGCCACTTTACCATAGTGCCCGCAAAGCGGATGGTGACGCATAAGTTCAATTATTTCAGGAACCAGTTAACCCGATGAAAACATTACGCACACAGGTGGCCATCATCGGCGCCGGGCCCTCTGGCATGTTGCTTGGTCAACTGCTGGCCAAACAAGGCATCGCCAATGTGGTGCTCGAACGTGTCAGCGCCACGCATGTACTCAAACGTATTCGCGCCGGCATTCTGGAAACCGGCATGGCAACGCTCATGCGGGAAGCCGGTGTGAGTGAGCGCATGGATGCCGAGGGTCTGGTGCATGACGGTTTTGCCATAGCCCACAACGGCCACGCCACGCGCATTGATCTGAAAGAACTCACCCACGGCAGAACAGTGCTGTGCTATGGCCAGGTGGAAATCAGCCGGGACTTGTTCGAGGCGCGTGCTGCCGCAGCACTGCCCACGTATTTCGAAGCCACTGACGTAGCCTTGCATGAAGTCACCGGCAACTCGCCTCATGTCACCTTTCTCCACAACGGCGAAGCGCATACGCTGCATTGTGACTACATCGCCGGCTGCGACGGCTTTCATGGTGTCTCACGTCAAACCATTCCGCTGCGGCTGCGCACCGAGCATGAACGTGTTTATCCGTTCGGCTGGCTTGGCATCCTGAGCGACACGCCACCGGTCAGCCATGAGCTCATCTACTGCCGCAGCCAGCGTGGCTTTGCTCTGGCCAGCATGCGTTCGCACAGCCGATCGCGTTACTACATCGACGTGGCTCTCACCGACAAGGTGGAACAGTGGTCAGATGATGCGTTCTGGACTGAACTGAAGAAGCGCTTGCCGGCGGAAGCGGCGGCCAGCCTCATCACCGGCGCGTCGATTGAAAAAAGCATCGCGCCGCTGCGCTCGTTCATTTGTGAACCCATGCAATACGGGCGGTTGTTTCTGGTTGGCGATGCCGCGCACATCGTGCCGCCCACGGGCGCCAAGGGGCTTAATCTCGCCGCGTCGGATGTTTCCACGCTGTACCGTATCCTGACCCGCGTTTATCACGACAAGGACTACGCCTGCACCGCGCTGTATTCAGCCATTGCATTGCGACGCGTGTGGCACGGCGAACGCTTTTCGTGGTGGATGACCAAGCTGTTGCACAACCTTGATGAAAACAGTATGCACGATCACAGCGGTGATTCCGGCCGCCGTTTTACTGAATCAGAACTGACTTATCTGTTGGGTTCAGTGGCAGGACGCACGCTGATTGCCGAGCAATATGTCGGGCTGCCTTACGAAGAGATCGGCTGAGACCCCCAAGCCAGCACACGCGGCGCCGTTTCACGCAGGCCCAGCGCAAGCAGGCCCGACCCAAGCGCCAGCGCGAACAGCATCCATAGCGGCGCCTGCAGGCCAACCGAGTCAGCGGCATAGCCGGCAATGAAGGGCGACAACACGCCGCCGAGAATTTCACTCACGCCCATGCAGATGCCCAGTGCACTGGCCATCTGCGACGGCGCCACACTTTCGGAAGGAATCGTCGACATAAACAGCGGGTAAACACCGGTCACTGCCCAGCCAACAAAAAATATCGTCGCCAGGCCCCAGGTTGAACCCGTGAAATACAACGCGCCCAACCGCAGGATGGTGGCCAGCAGCGGCATCGCAATCATCAGCGGACGCCGACCAATGCGATCTGACAATGCCGAAATGGCAAACGACGCGATGGTGGCGGAAATGCCGAGCACGCCCATCAGCCAGCCCATGGTGGTGGCATCATAGCCACGCACCTGCGTCAGATAGAGCGGCATAAAGGCCCAGCACACGACGAGGTAGGCCACCAGCAAGATGCCGATGAGTGTGCACAGCACGATGTTGCGATCAGCCAATACCTCGCGCAAGGAACTCCCGCGTTGTGCCGGCGTTGCTGCCATCACCGCCACTGCGCGCGGTGTGCGAATCAGCCACAGCATCAACAGCGCGGTCAGCAAGCCGGGCGCACCGGCCAGAAAAAACGCGTGGCGCCAGCCGAACGCGGTGGCGAATGCCACCAACAATACCGGTGCCACAAACGACCCCATCAAGCTGGAACCAAAACCCTGTGAGATACCCATCGCCAGCCCGCGATGTTGCGGGGCGACTTCAGTGGCAATCAACGATTGGCTCACCGGCATGATGCCGCCTTCTGCCGCACCCATCAGCAAGCGTGCGCCAAGCAGCAGCAGAAATGAGCCGGCAAAACCCGAGAAAAACGAACACAGCGAGAACGCCAGCGTGGCCACAATCAACAGTCCTTTGCGCGAGCCGGTCTTGTCAGCCAATACGCCGATGCCCAGTGCCGACAGCGCCCACGTCAACGACAGTGCACCGGCCAGAATGCCGACTTCGGTGTTGTTAAGGCCAAGCTCGGGCTGAATAAACGGCATCAGAAAACTGATGGCATTGCGATCAAACAACACCAGGCCGAAATTCAGACTCAGCAACGCCGTCAACAGCGACTGGTAACCAATGCTGCGTTCTGTACTGACCACTTGCGCTGTCACGGTGCGCGCTGTTCGAAGCGCGACAATACCGCGCCGGCCCAGCCCATGATGGCCTTGGACTGAATCAGCCACACGCCATCCACTTTAGCCACCACATCACGCACATGGCCGCACCAGTGCAAGTGCGGCGGTTGGGGCGGGTGATTGATGGTGGCCCACGCATAGGAGCGCACCACCCAATGATCCTTGCGTCCGTCTGGATCCGCATCAAATACAAACTGCGCCATCTGATGCTGGTGGCCGGGGAAATCAGCACGCTCGTGAAACTTCAACACCAGCTTGCGGATTTCTGCGCGGCCTTTGCGCACTTCCAGTCCGCGATCGCGCGTCTCTTCAGTCGCCTGCGCATCTTCAGTGAACAGCGCGACATAAGCGTCGGTGTCGCCGGTGTCCAGCGCCCAGCTGTAGCGTGCATAGAGTTCGTAGATGGCCAGACGATCGGCATCGCTCAAGTGTGACATGGTTCCCCTCGC
>CANCGR010000137.1 GCA_947377625.1 Gammaproteobacteria bacterium
CAGCGGAATATCGTGCAACGCAAGCATGTGCTGCGCACGCTGGCGATTGAAGCGGGCTACAGTAGTTGGGAAGATTATCGCCGTGCGCTTGCAGGCATGACGCCTGAATCACTGCAGCACTACGATATTGCTCGCATTGGCGCCGGATACCCGAATTTGTGGTTCTCCTCGCTTACCCAGGCACAAGCGCATGCGGCAGTGCACGGTGGGCGACCAATTCCGGTTGGTCAGCAGGCAGTGGTGTTTGTAAACCCCTGACCGGGGAGTGGCTGCACTGTCTGTTCCCGCACCGACCGGTGCAGCACGGCTCCCTATGCTTCAGATCTGACTGCCGGACCCTCCGGCTGCATGATCAACCTGGAGCCACACATGAAACCGCAGACCCGATTGCTGAAAACTTCCCTGATGCTGGCAGCAGGTTTGCTGCTGGCTACAGGCTTGGCGCAAGGTGCCAATGACGACCGCCATGACCGGCATGATCAAAACAACGATCGCAATGACAAAGGTCGCAACGAACAGGGGCGCAATGACCGCGAACAAAACAACGAGCGCAGAGATCATGATGACAGAAACGACGATCGCCATGACAGGAATGATGACCGCGATAACAGGCAGAATCGCAATGACCGCGCTTATTTAAGTTACCGCTTCCAGGAACAGAACCGTGTGTCTGTGAATAACTACTATGAGCAGGAATATCGCCGTGGTCGTTGTCCTCCTGGCCTGTCGCGAAAACACAACAACTGCATCTCGCCCGGTCACGCCAAAAACTGGCAGCTTGGCCAGCGCTTGCCGCGTGAAGTTGTTTACTACGACCTGCCGCCAGCGCTGATAGTGGAGATTGGTGCGCCACCGCGAGGTTCGCGTTACGTGCGAGTGGGATCAGACATTTTGCTGATTGCGCTGGGCACCGGCCTGATCATTGATGCCATCGACGATCTCAATCGCCGCTAGTTCATGACCAATGCCCAATGGTTCACGCTCGTCGGCGCCTTGCTGTTGTTCATGGGGCTTACCTCATCCATCCTTAAGCGCTCGCCACTCACAGCCGCCATCATTTATCTGATGGTGGGTGTGTTATTGGGGCCGACTGTTCTGAACTTGTATCACTTCAATCCGTTGAAGGAATCCGGATTGCTGGAATTGCTGACAGAAGTGGCAGTGTTGATTTCGCTGTTCTCGGCCGGTGTAAAAATGCCGGCGCCCTTCAAATTTTCCCGCTGGCTCACGCCGATTCTGCTGGCCACCGTAGCCATGACTCTTACCGTTGGCATGATTGCCGGCTTTGGTTGGTATGTGTTGGGCCTGCCGATCGGTGCGGCTGTGCTGCTCGGTGCGATATTGGCCCCCACCGATTCGGTGCTGGCCGGTGATGTGCAGGTCAATAATCCTGAAGATCACCGGCGCTTGCGCTTCACACTCGCGTGTGAGGCCGGCATGAACGACGGCACCGCGTTTCCTTTTGTGATGTTGGGGTTGGGTCTATTGGGCCTGCACGAACTCGGCGAGTCGGGTCGCACCTGGCTGCTGTGCGATGTGCTGTGGGCCACGGTGGCAGGCATTGCCATTGGCGTGGCGGCTGGCACCGCGCTTGGCGTAGTGGGTTTCAAGCTGCGACGTGAACCCTATCGGCATGAGCTGATGGATGATTTTGTTGGCCTGGGGCTGATCGGTCTGGTTTATGGTGTATCGGTGCTGGTTAACGCTTGGGGCTTTTTAGCCGTGTTTTTCGCGGCCGTCGCGTTGCGTCAGACCGAGCATCGCCTTGAGCAAGCACGCCATATCTTCAGCCCGGAATCCATGGTGACCAGCACTGCGTTTGATGACGCCGCCAATGACAGCGACCCGCTTGCCGATGAAGCCGCCGATCACACAGTGAGCGACGGCTCGCTGGTGTTCAAGGAACATCTCGAACGTTTGTCGGTAGTGTTGATGGTGTTGTTGCTCGGCGGCACACTGTTCAGGAATTCATGGACGCTGGCTGCGGTGGGCCTGGCGCTGTTTGTGTTCATCATTGCACGCCCGTTGAGTGTGATGATTTGCCAACTGGGCACGCGCGCACCATGGCGCATTCGTGGATTGACGGGCTGGTTTGGTGTGCGGGGCATAGGTTCGCTCTATTACCTGATGTATGCGATCAATCACGGGCTAAGCGAAAGTCTGTCGCTGCAACTGGCGCAGCTGACGTTGATTGTGGTGACGCTGTCGATTGTGTTGCATGGCATCAGTGTGAAACCGCTGATGGGGCAGAGCCGTAAAGACAAGCCGTGATGCAGTCGCACTGTTCCTGCAGCCGAGTGTTCCGGGCTCCTATGAATTCTGTAAGGGCGGGTACTTGAAAATAAACCGCTTGACCGGATAACGTCAGCTTCCAAGTCGCAGCAGGTTAATCAGGGAGTAGAGCCATGAAAATGAATTCACCAGTACGCAGATTGTTGTTGTTGGGAATGTTTTGTGCGTCTTTGACAAGTGTGGCGGTGCTGGCCAATGAAACAGCCACGGAGCCAACCGGCAACGATGCGGGAAGCATTACCATTACCGGCAAGCGCGGTTCCGAGCGTTACCGCATCATGCTCGACTTCGTGTCCAAGCTGGGTGAGCCCGTCAGCGGCGATGTCGGTTATGCCAGGCTGGAGGAGGCGCCGTGTTATTTGGTGCAGAACTTGCCAAAGCCGGCGCTGGAGTATCTGACAGCCCGACTGACTTCAGCCGCACATGACGTGGGACTCACGAAGACCAAGTCTGATTGCGAACCCAACGTCGTTATTCTTTTTACTGAAGACAGCAAGGCCTTGGCAGACTCGCTGGTGAAGAATCGTCGAGGTCTCATCAAGCCTTTCTTCAATAGCGAGGGCACGGTCAAGGATGCGCATGCGTTGCAAGACTTCGCCACGTCTGACGCTCCAATACGTTGGTGGCAAGTCACGGTGCCTGTCGATTGGGCCGGCAGATACTCGCTCCCCGGCCTTGATCTGGACTATCTGGCCGGAAATGCCGTTGCCATGGTGCAGGGTACCGAGTCGCGCATCACCAGGTCGCTGCGCGACCGATTGCTGTACACCATCGTCGTGGTCGACCTGAATAAATTGGGTGAGGCCACGTGGGACCAGTTGTCGGACTACCTTGCCATGGTGTCGCTGGTGCAGGTAAAGCCAGGCACCAGTATGGCCGGTTACGACACCATCCTGAACCTGTTTGCCCGCGGCGCCTCGGCGCCTCCGGTGCTGTCGGATTGGGACAAGGCCTATCTGCACGGTGTCTATGACTTGAATCGCTATCTCACGCCCTTTTCACAACGAGGGGCACTGACGTACCAGGTGTTGAATAATTTCTACAAGTAAGCAACACACATACTTTTCAAACACCCAAAAAAAATGCCCGCATCAATTGATGCGGGCATTGTTCGAGCGTTAGCTCTACTTAGTACTTGTAACTATCCGGCTTGAATGGGCCGGAATCAGGCACACCGATGTAGTCAGCCTGTGCTTTGTTGAGTTTGGTAACCACACCACCAAAACCCGCCACCATGCACGCAGCCACTTCTTCGTCGAGTTTCTTCGGCAGCACTTCCACTTTCAACAGCGACTTTTTCTTGGCCGCTGGTTGATCAGCGTATTTGCGTTCCCACAGATACATCTGTGCCAGCACCTGGTTGGCGAAGGAGCCGTCCATGATGCGTGAAGGATGGCCAGTGGCGTTGCCGAGGTTGATCAGGCGGCCTTCCGACAGCAGGATCAGATAGTCTTCGCTGCCGTCCTTGTTTTTGCCGCGAATGACGCGATGCACTTGTGGCTTCACTTCATCCCACTTCCAGTTTTTGCGCATGTAGGCGGTGTCGATTTCGTTGTCGAAGTGACCGATGTTGCACACGACCGAGCCGGACTTCATCGCTTTCAGCATGTTCTTGTCGCACACATCGACGTTGCCGGTGGCAGTCACGATCAAGTCAGTGTTCTGCAGCAGGTCTTTGTTCACATCGCCGGGCTTGCCGGTGTTGACGCCGTTTTTGTACGGGGACACCACTTCAAAGCCGTCCATGCAGGCCTGCATGGCGCAGATCGGATCGATCTCGGTGATCTTCACGATCATGCCTTCCTGACGCAGACTCATCGCGGAGCCTTTGCCCAAGTCGCCGTAGCCAAGCACCAGTGCTTTCTTGCCGGCCAGCAGCATGTCGGTGCCGCGCTTGATGCCGTCGTTCAAGCTGTGACGGCAACCGTATTTGTTGTCGTTCTTGCTCTTGGTAACAGCGTCGTTGACGTTGATGGCAGGCACTTTCAGTTCGCCTTTTTTCAACATTTCATACAAGCGATGCACACCTGTGGTGGTTTCTTCGGTGATGCCGTGGATCTTGGTCAGCATCTTCGGATATTTCTTGTGCACTACCGAGGTCAAGTCGCCGCCGTCGTCGAGGATCATGTTGGCATCCCATGGCTTGCCATCCTTGAGGATGGTTTGTTCCAGGCACCATTCATATTCTTCTTCGGTTTCGCCTTTCCAGGCGAAGGTCGGGATGCCGGCAGCGGCCATGGCAGCAGCAGCGTGATCCTGGGTGGAGAAGATGTTGCAAGAAGACCAGCGCAGTTCGGCGCCCAGTTCACGCAGGGTTTCCATCAGCACGGCGGTTTGAATCGTCATGTGAATGCAGCCCATGATGCGGGCATTTTTCAGTGGCTTGCTCTTGCCGTATTTCTTGCGCAAGGTCATCAGCGCAGGCATTTCGGCTTCAGCCAGCTGGATTTCCTTGCGGCCAAATCCGGCCAGGCCGATGTCGGCGACTTTGTAATCGGTATTGCTCATTGTGAGTACCTAAGGTTTGTAAATCGGGAAAATGGAGTCAGGGAATTCCTGACTCCGATTTTTATTTCTTGCCTTTGAGGCCGGCATCCGAGCGCAGTGCTTCAGCGCGATCGGTCTTCTCCCACGAGAACTCTTTGCGGCCGAAGTGGCCGTAGGAGGCAGTAGGCAGATACACAGGACGCAGCAGATCCAGCATTTTGATCAGGCCGGCGGGGCGCAGTTCAAAGTTGCCACGCACCAGCTTGGTGATCTGTGAATCCGGGATTTTGCCGGTGCCGAAGGTATCAACCAGAATGGAAGTAGGTTCAGCAACACCGATGGCGTAGGAGATCTGCACTTCACACTTGGAAGCAATGCCGGACGCTACGATGTTCTTGGCGATGTAACGCGCCAGATATGCAGCAGAACGGTCAACCTTGGATGGATCTTTGCCAGAGAACGCGCCGCCACCGTGACGCGCATAGCCGCCGTAGGTGTCAACGATGATTTTACGGCCGGTCAAACCACAGTCGCCGTAAGGGCCGCCTACGACGAAACGTCCGGTTGGATTGATATGGAACTTGGTCTTTTTGTCGATCCACTTGGCAGGGATTACTTTCTTGATGATTTCTTCCATCACGCCTTCGCGCAGGTCCTTGTTCTTCACATCAGCGGTGTGCTGGGTGGAAAGAACCACTGCGTCGATCGAGTGCGGTTTGCCATCGACATAGCGGAAAGTCAGCTGGCTTTTTGCATCGGGCAGCAACCATGGCAACACTTTCTTTTTGCGCATCTTGGCTTGTTGCTCCACCAGGCGATGGGCATATTGGATCGGAGCAGGCATCAGTGCGTCGGTTTCATCGCAAGCGAAGCCGAACATAAGGCCTTGGTCACCAGCGCCTTGTTCTTTCTCTTTCGAAGAATCCACGCCCTGGCCGATGTCGCGCGATTGTTCGCCGATGGCGTTCAATACTGCGCAGGTGTTGCCGTCGAAGTATTTGCGTGAATCGTCATAGCCGATATCACACACTACTTTGCGGATGATTTTTTCGTAGTTGATATTAGCGGCAGTAGTGACTTCCCCGGCCACCACAACCATGCCGGTTTTCACCAGCGTTTCCACTGCCACACGTGATTTCGGATCCTGGGCAAGCAACGCATCCAAAATGGCATCGGAGATCTGGTCACACATTTTGTCTGGGTGACCTTCGGAAACGGATTCTGAAGTAAACAGTGATGCTTCTGACATTGGTAATACCTTCTTTTTGGCTATTGGTTATGGATTGGACTACCGGCTTTTTTTATCAGCATGTACAGCAGCGAAACCCTTGTTGTTTTGCGTGTTGCATTGAGCGGGCTTTGGCTACAGGCCGGGGAATGTAGCACCCTCTTAATAGGCAAGGCAAACCAGCAAAGAACAGCGGAAAAAGCGGGGGAATCCGGCAAAAAAAGACTGGGCCAAGTGGCAATTGCCACAGGGCTGGGCGACAATAGCCGGCTTTGAAGTGACAGCACCAATACCGAGGAGAATCAGCATGCCGGGTCCAATTACACGAGCCACCGGAAGCGGGCGACTGGTCGAACGCCAGGCCAGCAGGCGCGACTGCGCCAACGCCATCCGCGCACTCAGCATGGACGCCGTGCAGAAGGCCAACTCTGGTCACCCCGGTGCGCCGATGGGCATGGCCGATATCGCCGAAGTGTTGTGGAATGATTACCTCAGCCACAGCCCCACCAGCCCTAATTGGATCAATCGTGACCGCTTCGTCATGTCGAACGGCCACGGCTCAATGCTGGTCTATTCAGTGTTGCACCTCACCGGTTATGACCTCGGCATCGAAGACCTTAAAAACTTCCGTCAGTTGCATTCGAAAACGCCTGGCCACCCCGAATTTGGTTACACCCCCGGCGTGGAAACCACCACCGGCCCGCTCGGCCAGGGCTTGGCCAATGCAGTAGGGATGGCAATTGCCGAGCGCACGCTGGCAGCGCAGTTCAATCGCGCCGAGTTCGACATCATCGACCATTACACCTATGCCTTTGCCGGGGACGGTTGCCTGATGGAAGGCATCTCGCATGAAGTGTGCTC
>CANCGR010000138.1 GCA_947377625.1 Gammaproteobacteria bacterium
GGCTTTGATGCAGGATTTGACGATGCCGGCGCGCACATCGGCTGGAATGCCGGGAGCGGGGGCTTCTTCTACCACTTTCTGGTGACGGCGCTGCATCGAGCAATCGCGATCACCCAGACAGATAGCGTTGCCTTCGCCATCGCCGATCACCTGGATTTCGATGTGGCGCGGGTTGTCGAGGAACTTTTCCATGTAGACCACGTTGGTGCCGAAGTACGAACCGGCTTCGTTTTGGGTTACCTGGATGGAGCTGAGCAGATTGGCTTCTTCGTGCACGACGCGCATGCCACGACCACCACCACCAGCGGCAGCCTTGATCATGATCGGATAGCCGATCTTGCGGGCGATGCTGAGCGTGCGTTCGGTGTCTTCGGTTACCGGGCCATCAGAGCCGGGTACGGTAGGGACGCCGGCTTTGCGCATTACTTCGATGGCGCTGACTTTGTCGCCCATGGAGCGAATGGTTTCCGGGCGCGGGCCAATGAAGATGAAGCCGCTGCGTTCGACCTGTTCGGCAAAGTTGGCGTTCTCGGAAAGGAAGCCATAGCCGGGGTGCACAGCGTCAGCGCCGGTGACTTCCATCGCGCTGATGATGCGCGGGATGTTCAGGTAGCTTTCCAGTGAGGACGGTGGGCCGATACAAACGGATTCGTCAGCCAGCCGCACATGCATCAGGTTGCGGTCGGCGGTGGAATGCGCGGCCACGGTTTTGATGCCGACTTCCTTGCAAGCGCGCAGGATGCGAAGGGCGATCTCGCCACGGTTGGCAATGAGGACTTTTTCCAGCATGAGGTTGGGCTCCGGCTCAGGATACGATGATGAGCGGCTGGTCGAATTCCACCGGCTGGCCGTCTTCCACCAGCATGGCTTCTACTACCCCGGCCTTGCCGGCCTGGATCTGGTTCATCATCTTCATGGCTTCAACTATGCCGATGACATCGGTGGCCTTGATGGTCTGGCCTACGGCGATGAAGGGTGGCGATTCCGGAGAAGGTGAGCGGTAGAACGTGCCGACCATCGGCGACTTCACCGCTTCGCCTTTGTGCGCAGGCTTGGCAGCTTCGGCGGCTACAGCAGGGGCTGCTGCCACTGGAGCAGGTGCTGCCATCATTTGGGGCTGCTGCAGGTAGTACTGCTGTTGAGGGTGCGAGTTCTGCGGATAGTTGCGGCTGATGCGCACAGTTTCCTCACCTTCTTTGATCTCGATCTCGGCGACGTTGGATTCTTCCAGCAGCTCGATCAGTTTTTTTACTTTGCGAATGTCCATGGGTTACCTCAAATGGCAATCAGTTGGTCTGTTTAGTAGTTGTCTGTAGTTTTTGATTATTGTGTCAGTGCAGGAGCTGCTTAACGGCAAGCCTGCCGGCTCAAAGTCGGGCAAAAGCTGCTTGCAGAGCCAGCTCATAGCCTTGTGCGCCAAGGCCGACAATCGTGCCTACGGCTACGTCCGAGAAGTACGAATGATGACGAAAACTCTCACGCGCGTGCACGTTAGAGATGTGAACTTCTATAAACGGGATGGCAACTGCCAGCAATGCGTCACGCAGCGCCACGCTGGTATGAGTGAAGGCGGCCGGATTGATAATAATAAATTTGACTCCATCGGTGCGTGCCGCATGAATGCGTTCGATCAGGCTGCTCTCGGCGTTGCTTTGCATAAAATCCAGTTCATGCTGGGAATCTGCGGCCATTTTCTTTAAACGTGCGCCTATGTCCGCCAAAGTCAATTTGCCATAGACTTCGGGCTCGCGGGTGCCGAGCAAATTCAGGTTGGGGCCGTTCAGCACCAGAATTTTAGCCATCGTGACTTTCTCCAAACTCTGGCACATTTTCCTCAATGGAAGGAAAAATGCCAGAATTTCATCCATAACTTCTGTGAATTATTAGCAAATTCCTGCAATTAGCAAGACTTGAATCCAGTGAGAGTCTGTGACAGGCGATTTCTGAACAAGTTCCCTGAACTGCCGTTAAGTTAACGGGATATTTCCCATTTCGGGGGAGTGGTGCTGAAATCAGGGCAGCGTCATTGGAATGGTTTTGGTTTGCGGGGGGTAGCAGTAGCGGTCTTTGGCACAACCCTGGAACTGCACGGTGAGAGAGTAGCTCGAGCGGTTATTCTGGATGAGGCGGGCAAGCGGGATTCGAACCTGCAGTGAATCAACGTAGATGAGGCTTTCGCCGAGAAACTCGTCGACGATTTTTTCCGCGCGGGGAAGTTCGACGGTGAAATGCTTGCCTTGGCTGTCGTTGAAATCCAGCTTGCTCTGGTAGAGATAGTAGCCGGGTTGGATAGCCCAGCTCAGTAGTAGAGCGTTGGCTTCGACCACGGCCTTGAAGCCGAAGGCAGCGTCTACAGTCAGTATGCCGGCATTGGATGTGTGTAACGGATTGTCGGGATTGGAGCTTGGCTGTTCAGAGCTGAGAGGTTTGGGCCTTGAGCTGGGAGTGAGCAGGGTTTGTGCCTGCAGTGAAAGTGAATTCAGGCAGGCACAGCACAATAAAAAAATGCCACAAACGACCCTGTTAACCCTCATACCGTTCAAAGACCAAGGTGGCATTGGTGCCGCCAAAACCGAAGCTGTTGGACATAACCGCATCAAGGCGTGTGTTATCGATGCGCTCTCTGGCAATCGGAAGATCTGCTACTGCGGGGTCAAGATTGTCTATGTTGGCCGAGGCAGCGATGAAGTTGTGCTGCATCATCAGCAGGCTGTATATGGCCTCCTGCACCCCGGTAGCGCCCAGCGAGTGACCTGTCAGCGACTTGGTAGAGCTGATGGCCGGAATGCTTTTGTCAGCAAATACCGAGCGGATCGCGGCGGCTTCTTTCACATCGCCAACCGGTGTGCTGGTGCCGTGGGTGTTGATGTAGCCGATTGGGCGCTTGGCAGTGCTCATGGCCATTTGCATGCAGCGCATCGCGCCTTCGCCGGAGGGAGCCACCATGTCTTCGCCATCGGAGGTGGCGCCATAGCCGGTCAGCTCGGCATAGATTTTTGCACCACGGGCCAGGGCATGGTCTAGGGCTTCAATTACCAGTACGCCACCGCCGCCAGCAATAACAAAACCGTCGCGGTCTGCATCGTAGGCGCGCGAAGCGCGGCCGGGGGTTGCATTGAATTTCGTGGAAAGTGCACCCATCGCGTCAAACATGCAGCTCAACGTCCAATGTTCTGCTTCGCCGCCGCCGGCAAACACAACGTCTTGCTTGCCTAGCTGGATTAATTCCATCGCATTGCCAATGCAGTGGGCGCTGGTGGCACAGGCAGAAGAAATGGAATAGTTCACGCCTTTGATCTTGAACGGAGTGGCATTACAGGCGGAAACGGTGCTGCCCATGGTGCGGGTGACGCGATAGGGGCCGACGCGCTTGATGCCCTTTTCGCGCAGTATGTCGGCAGTCTCAACCTGGTCTTCAGTGGAGGAGCCGCCAGCGCCCATGATCAGGCCAGTGCGAATATTGGAGACATCAGAGGGTTCCAGACCTGAATCGGCAATTGCTTGCTGCATGCTGAGGTAGCCATAGGCCGCTGCTGAGCCCATGAAGCGCAGATCTTTGCGATCAATCATGCTGGTGTAATCAATATCAATGGCGCCGGCTACATGGCTGCGCATGCCGCGCTCTTCATATTGCGGGCGATAAACGATGCCGCTTTTGCTTTCGCGCAGCGCGTTCAGCACGGACGCCTGGTCTGTGCCGATACAGGACACGATGCCCATTCCTGTAACTACCACTCGTCGCATTAACGACACCCTCTTTAACTGCTGGTTATAAAATCGCTTATTGGTTAAACGCTGGTTTGCAGATCATGTGCGGAGCCTGGTGCGGACTCAGGCCGCCATGACTTCGTCAGGTTTGAATAGTCCTACCCTGAGGCCCTTGGCGGTGTAGATTACCTTGCCATCCACCGATACTTGGCCATCGGCTATCCCCATGATGAGTCTTCGCTCAATCAGTCGCTTTAGATCAAGTTCGTACACAACTTTTTTGTTGCTGGGCAGTATCTCGCCAGTAAATTTGACTTCGCCGCAGCCCAAAGCACGACCCTTGCCAGGATTGCCGCGCCAGCCGAGGTAGAACCCTACCAGCTGCCACAATGCATCAAGCCCCAAGCAGCCCGGCATTACCGGATCTCCTTCAAAATGACAGGCGAAAAACCACAGGTCTGGGTGGATATCAAGCTCGGCCCTGACGCTGCCTTTGCCTTCGGAGCCACCAGTGGCATTTATTTCCACGATGCGATCGACCATCAGCATATTGCCAATGGGCAAACGGGCGTTGCCTGGTCCAAACATCTGGCCGTGTCCACAACTTAACAATTCGTCGCGGTTGTAACTGCTGCGTGGTATGAATACAGAACTCATAAGGTATTGCGATGTGCTTGCAGGGCGAAAAGCCCCGTCGAAAAAAGAACATTATATCTAGATAACTTATGATGCACCTTAATATTTTGCCGCGCGCTCTGGCTATAATTGCCGCGCTGTAAGCGCCTTGTTGACTGACTCCAGGGATTCTGCAACAGGCCGGCACCAATGAATCAGGAATGAACCAAATATGAGGCAAGCATGAGTGAAGCTTTGATCAAGAAATGTCTTTTTCCGGCCGCCGGTTATGGAACACGGTTTTTGCCCGCGACCAAATCCATGCCGAAAGAAATGTTGCCCGTTGTCAACAAACCGTTGATTCAATATGGAGTCGAAGAGGCTCTGGATGCTGTCATGACTGGCATGGCGATTGTTACCGTCCGTGGCAAACGTTCCATCGAAGATCACTTCTACATTAACTATGAACTTGAAGACCAGATTGCCGGCAGTGACAAAGAAAGCTACTTGAAAGAAATACGCCGCATCATGAATCAAGCGGTGTTTTCCTACACGCGCCAGATCGAAATGAAAGGGTTGGGCCATGCGATTCTGACTGGCGAAACCTTGATTGGCGATCAGCCTTTTGCAGTGGTGCTAGCCGATGACCTTTGTTACAGCACTGACAAGGGTGTGTTGTCACAGATGGTGGAGCTCTACAAATATTACCGCTGCTCCATCGTTGCCATCGAAGAAGTACCGCGCAACGAAACCAATAAATACGGTGTGATCGCAGGCGACGAAATTTCCCCCGGCCTCATTCGCATCACCAACATGGTAGAAAAACCCAAGCCGGAAGAAGCACCCAGCAATCTCGCCATTATTGGTCGTTATATTCTCACTCCGGATATCTTCGACATCATTCGCCAGACGCCGCCCGGCCGTAACAATGAAGTGCAGATCACCGATGCTCTGCTGGTTCAGGCCAAACAGGGGCGGGTATTGGGTTACAAGTTCAAAGGGCGCCGTTTCGATTGTGGTAGCGTGCCTGGCTTCATGGAAGCAACCCGCTTCTTCTTCGATAACGTTTACCAGGACTGATCAGTCACTCGGGATAGTTGTGGATTCTTTTTCGTGTTTTAAAGCTTATGACGTGCGTGGGCGTATTCCCGATCAACTCAACGAAGACATTGCCTATCGCATAGGCAGGGCTTATGCCGAGTTTCTCAAGCCCAGGAAAGTGGTAGTCGGCTATGACATCCGTCTGAGCAGCCAGAGCATCTGCGCTGCTCTCACCCAAGGCATGATGGATGCTGGTGTTGATGTCTTCAACATCGGTTTGTGCGGCACTGAAGAAATCTATTTCGCCACCAGTCATCTGGGTGTTGATGGCGGCATTGCAGTGACTGCCAGTCATAACCCGAAAGATTACAACGGCATGAAATTCGTGCGTGAGGGATCTCGTCCGATCAGTGCTGACACGGGACTCAACGACATCAAGCTGTTAGCGGAGCGCAACGAGTTTGCTCCGATTGCACAGCGTGGCAGAGAAGAGGCAGTGGATACCAAGGCTGCCTATGTCCAGCATCTACTGAGTTATGTGGATGTCAGCAAGCTAAAACCACTGACAGTGGTCTGCAACGCTGGCAACGGCGGTGCCGGCCGTATCGTGGATTTACTGGAGCCGCATCTGCCGTTCCAATTCATCAAGGTACATCACCTTCCCGACGGCAATTTCCCCAATGGTGTACCCAATCCTTTGCTGGAAGAAAATCGTCAGCCTACCGTCGATGCGGTGTTGAAGATCAAAGCTGATGCGGCGATTGCCTGGGATGGCGATTTCGACCGCTGTTTCTTCTTCGATGAGAAAGGCGGTTTTATCGAAGGCTATTACATTGTCGGCTTGCTTGCTGAAGCGTTTCTGAAAAAACATCCGGGCAGCAAGATCATTCATGATCCGCGACTGGTCTGGAATACCGAAGCAGTAGTGAAAGAGTGCGGTGGCACGACTGTGCAGTGCAAATCAGGCCATGCGTTCATCAAGGAAATGATGCGCAAGCAAGATGCGATCTATGGTGGTGAAATGAGCGCCCACCATTACTTTCGTGATTTCTTTTACTGCGACAGCGGCATGATTCCGTGGCTGTTGGTGCTGGAGCTGATCGGCGAGAGCGGTAAGACTTTGGGGCAACTGGTAGAAGAGGCTATCGCCCGCTTCCCTGCCAGCGGTGAGATCAACCGCACAGTGACGGATGCCAAAGCTGTCATCGATCTTGTGCTGGCTCACTACAAACCACATGCGCTGGCCATTGATTACACCGATGGCGTCAGCGTCAGTTTTGCGCAGTGGCGTTTCAACCTCCGCATGTCGAACACTGAGCCGGTGATTCGCTTGAATGTTGAATCACGCGGCAGCATCCCTTTAATGCAGGAGAAAACCGCCGAAATTCTGCAGCTCATGGGCGGCGGTGCGGACGCCCATTAAGCGTGGCTCCTTAGCTATGGCGATTGTCGATCAGGTTCTGCACCACGGCAGGATCTG
>CANCGR010000139.1 GCA_947377625.1 Gammaproteobacteria bacterium
CGCACCACGCTGGCAGCCGGCAGTGGCGTGGTGGTGGATGCACTGGGCGGCAACTGGGCGGTGTTTTTTGTGATCACGACTGTGGCCGTGATACCCGCGCTTTGTCTGTTGGTGTGGGTAGGCAAATTGCTGGAGCGTTATCGGGCTACGCAGTAAAGGAAAGCCATGGCAGTGAATATCCTGAAAAACCTGTATGTGCGTTTTGTGCATCGGCACGGCATGGCGAGGCATTTTCGCAGTCTGGCGATTTGGGATACTTTTCGTCCCGACGTGACTGCCACCGAGATGCCTTCGGCTTTGTCACAACGCCTGATTCAGGCTTCCAGTGCCGAGTCGACGCAGTTGCTGGCTTCGCTTGGTTCACATATCGATGGCCTCAGTGAGGAGCGCGCGGCAATTGTGCGTCGCAGTGCCGGCCTCAATGAAATAGGGCTCGACAAGCCGGTGCCCTGGTGGCTGCATCTTTGGCACTGCTACAGCAATCCGTTCAATCTGCTGCTGACCTTGTTGGCAGCCGTCTCCTACTGGACTGAGGACACGCGCGCGACTGTCGTGATCGGCGCAATGGTGCTGCTGTCGACTGTGATGCGTTTTGTGCAGGAAACCCGTTCCAACAAGGCGGCCGACGAGCTCAAGGCCATGGTGAGCAACAAGATCACCGTGTTGCGTCGCGATCACGCTGACGAAAACCGTGCGCAAGTCAGCGAAAGCATCGACAACACCCGGCAAAACACAGCCTCGCGTCGTGAAGAATTGCCGATAAAGGAGCTGGTGCCGGGCGATATCATTGTATTGTCGGCAGGTGACATGATTCCCGCAGACCTGCGCGTATTGACCGCCAAGGACCTGTTCGTCAGCCAGTCTGCGATGACGGGCGAATCATTACCGGTGGAAAAATTCGTGCAAGCCCGCAAGAGCGGCACCAACGCCATTGAACTCGAAAATCTGCTGTTCATGGGCACCAATGTTGTCAGCGGCGCCGGGCTTGCGGTAGTGCTGGAAACCGGCGGGCATACCTATTTCGGCGCACTCGCCCAGCATGTCAGCGCTGCCAGTCGTGCGCCCACTGCATTCCAGACCGGCGTTAACCGCGTGAGCTGGTTGTTGATCCGCTTCATGATGGTGATGTCGCCGCTGGTACTGTTGATCAACGGCTTTACCAAAGGCGACTGGCTCGAAGCGTCACTGTTTGCCTTGTCGATTGCAGTGGGGCTGACGCCTGAAATGCTGCCGATGATTGTCACTTCCACACTGGCCAAGGGCGCGGTGGTGCTCTCGCGCAAACGCGTCATCGTCAAACGTCTGGATGCGATCCAGAATTTCGGTGCGATGAATGTGCTGTGCACCGACAAGACCGGCACACTCACCCAGGACAAGATTTTTCTTGAACGTCACACGGATGTGAATGGCGGCAAGTCAGCCGAAGTGCTGCGTCTGGCGTATCTGAACAGTCACTATCAGACCGGCTTGAAGAATCTGCTCGACGTTGCTGTGCTGGAGCATGTGGAAGTGCACAGCGAACTCGACGTTGCCGTCAATTACAAAAAAGTGGACGAGATTCCGTTCGACTTCCAGCGCCGCCGCATGTCTGTGGTGGTGTCGGAGCGTGACGATCACCACGAGCTCATCTGCAAGGGCGCGCTTGAAGAAGTGCTGTCGGTTTGTACGCAGGTGCAGGAAGGCGATCAGGTAGTGCCGCTCACAGCCGAGCGGCTGGCTGAAATAAAAACCACCACTGCCGATCTCAACGGGCAGGGGTTGCGGGTAGTCGCAGTGGCAATGAAAGAAGAGCCGACCAGCAAACAGGTATTCAGTGTGGCTGATGAAGTCGACATGACGTTGATGGGTTATGTTGCCTTTCTGGATCCGCCCAAGGACTCTACGGCGCCGGCACTGGCGGCACTCAAGGCGCACGGCATCGAGGTCAAGATTCTCACCGGCGACAACGAGCTGGTAACCGCCAAGATCTGTCGCGAAGTCGGCCTTGAACAGCGCGGTGTGGTATTGGGCTCGCAAGAGGAAGCGATGAGTGACACCGAGCTCACCGAAGCTGCCATCAAGTACAACGTGTTTGCCAAGCTCAGTCCGGCCCACAAGGAACGCATCGTTGCCTGTTTGAAGCATTCCGGCAGCGTAGTGGGTTTCATGGGTGATGGCATCAACGATGCGCCGGCCTTGCGCACCGCCGACATCGGTATTTCAGTGGACACCGCCGTGGGTATTGCGAAGGAGGCCGCCGACATCATCCTGCTTGAGAAAAGCCTGATGGTGCTGGAAGAGGGGGTGGTTGAAGGTCGCCGAACTTTCGGCAACATGCTCAAGTACATCAAGATGACGGCCAGCTCCAACTTCGGCAACGTGTTCTCGGTGTTGATCGCCAGCGCGTTCCTGCCGTTCCTGCCAATGCTGCCTCTGCAGTTGCTGGTACAGAATCTGCTCTACGACGTTTCACAAGTGGCGATTCCGTTCGACAATGTTGATGAAGAATTACTGACTCAGCCGCAACGCTGGAACCCCGATGAAATAGGCCGTTTCATGCTGTTTTTCGGGCCGGTAAGTTCACTGTTCGACATCGTGACCTTCGTGGTGATGTGGTACGTGCTATCAGCCAACACGCCGGATCAACAGACCTTGTTCCAGTCAGGCTGGTTCGTGGAAGGCTTGCTGTCACAAACGCTGATCGTGCACATGATTCGCACCCGCCGGATTCCGTTTGTGCAGAGCCTGGCGTCGTGGCCGCTGCTCGGGGCGACCTTGGCAGTGATGGCAGCGGGTGTTTTTTTGGTGATGGGCCCCTATGCGTCCTACTTCAGGATGCAGGCATTGCCACTGGTGTTCTTCGTGTATCTGGCGGGCATTCTGTTTGCCTACGTGGTGCTTGTCCAAACCATGAAAACTTTTTACGCCAGGCGCCATGGCTGGCAGTAAGGGTCACTTAAAAACAACAGGGGAAGTGCCATGCGAACTGCGAGCGAATCGCCGGCAACAAGAGCTGTGCTCAAACCACCGATGACAGCGATAAACGTGCCCGGAAGGTGATCAGCACTGCGACTGTTTTTGATCGAGAAAATCGTTGCAGCCTTCCATCGCAAAAACACGATAGTCGCAGGTCAGCTCAGTGCCCGGCACAAAATCAAAGGCCGCGTAATAATTCGAGTCGGCATCAGAATAAAGCGACGGACTGTCGGAGTGGTTCATGTGCCGCGAGAGGTCGATGCCAAGAATGAACTTCTTGGTTTCCAGCGAGCGATAGGCGTATTTGCGGAAAAAATTAAGGATCGGCGGCGGCATGGAGGAGATGTCCGATTCTTCAAACGGCACATCAAACTTGGGGTGAAACTCCCAAACCTTGGTGCCTTTGGCAATAGGCAAGGTACAAAACAAACCTACCCCGTGAATGTCTGACTCGCGCAATTCCGTCTCAATCAACAACACAAAACCATGGCCTCGTTTTAGTAATGTTCCTGAGCAACTTTTTTACCTGATAGCACTGCTTAAAGTAAATAAGGCAGATGTGAAATTCTGCATCCGAAGCGCATTTTCCCCAATTTCTACAAGGTCGGCGTCCACTGCATCGGCAAATAGGCGATGCCATGTTTGTGGGTGATGGCATCAGTGGGCTGAAAACCAAAATGCAGATAGACCGGCACTGCACCGAGCGAGGAATTCACCGTGATAGCGCCACAATTGCCGGCTTTTACCGCTTCTGCGCGCATAAGTGCCCATAGCTGGCTGGCCAAACCCCGGCGCTGGAATTCTTCCGCCACAAACAAATGAAATAAATGCGTTGAATCACGCAGTGCTGCGAAGCCTGCAAACTTGTTGCCATATTCCGCCACGATGAAGCAGCGCTGCGGATCGGCAATGCGCTTGCTTTCCGAACTTTCACTGACCGATTCCCAAAACTGCTCGGCACCGGAACCATCGCTATTGACGGCAAAACCCTGACCGAGTGCTTTGATCAAGTCGCTGATGGCGCGTGCATCGGCAACTCTGGCGGGGCGAAACCGGAAAGTGTTTTGCTCGTGACTGGCCATGTTCATTCCGGCGCAACTTCTTCCGGTATCAGCATAAGCAGATCAGTCACGCCCACATCCAGCCCCGCTTGTGAAAACAGGGTAGTGGCCTGCCCGCGATGATGGGTCTGGTGATTGAAAAAGTGCAGCAACAGGCTGGAAAAGCGCTTGCGGCTGGCAACGCCCTTGGTGTTTTTGTACTCCAGCACATGGGCAAGATCCGCATCGGTCAGGGTCGCCACCCATTCAAGCATCATCAGGTCGAGCATGGTGCGCTGGCTTTCCAATGCGGCAAAGTCTTCATGCAGAATCTCATCCAGCTGTGTGGGTCTGCTCATGTTACGTACGCTTTCCAGCGCGGCAAATTGGGCCGGGTGTTCGGCAAAGCGCGACAACCATATGCGGTCGGCCACCATCAGATGATTGAGCGTGCCCAGCAGCGAGCCAAAAAAGGCGCCTCTAGGCAGGGCAAGCTCGGCAGCGCCCAGTTTGCCGGCGGCTTCGTAGAGCTTCACATTCATCCAGCGGTTATAGGAGGCCAGCAATGAAAAATGGTTCTGCAGCGACATGGTTATACCAAACAAGAATGGGAAGGCAGCCGTGAGCGGCTAAAGCTTGTAAGTTACTTGCTGGTTGCTGATGGCTATTTTGCCCCGGCTTTCCAGCTCGGCAACCAGCTTGGCAATTTCTTCATCAGAAAGACTCAGCCGCAAAGACTTGATGCTGGAACACAGGGTTTTGATGGTGCGCGGGCGGGCGGTGCCGCGCGACTGCAAATTCTCAATAACTGTCTGCACAACGGGTGCAATGGCCGGTGCAGCCTTGGCAGCCGGCACCGCTTTTGGTTTGGGTACAGCAGTTTTGGGCTGCACTGGTTTTTGCCCGGTTCCGTTTGGTTTGGTTCTTTTGCGTTCAGGTCTTTTTTGATCGGCTTTTTGCTGTTCGGGTTTTGTTTCGTCAACGATTTTGGGTTCAGCAATTTTTGGTTCGGCTATTTTTGGTTCGACAACTCTTGTTTCTGCGGCTTTGGCCTGGTTGCCGGGTTTTGCTGCCGGGTTTACCCCCAGCATCTGCTCAATCGACGCCGCACGCTTGCATTGGATATTTTTGGACAGCAAATGTTTGATCAGCGAATCAAAGCCGGTGTCCTTCGAGATGATATGAAACTCTGCCGTCGGGTCTTCTGCCGTCAGCTTACCGAGGTAGTAGGTGATGTGGAAATCCAGCGCATTGGCGCCGGACACGCCCAGCTGTATGTAGTCAGCACTTTTGCCGAGCTCGTGCATGGCCAGCACCAGCTCCACCGGCAGCTTGGAGTTTTTGGGTCCCAGAAACACTTTCACGCGGAACACATCGCCTTTCAGCAACGCCAGTGATTTGACGTGCACGTTTTCGAAATCGATCAAGACATAGCTGGTTTTCATGGTGTTCCCGGGTTTGTTTGCGTTCCAAGGTGGCCTGACTTTACCCACAACCTTACATCCTCCACCGCATAAGGGCAGTGTGAGCTACCCGGTGGTTGCCGCAACCAGGTGCCGGCGGGATAAGTGCCGTATTCGTCTTTGAGCACGCCTTTCATCACATAGATTTCTTCACCACCGGGGTGTGAGTGGGGAATGCCCGGCGCAGAGGCGGGCGCCTCCACCACGGCCACTTGTTCATCGCCGTGCTGATGCAGCAACTGGTAACGCATGCCGTGCTGCACTTCAATCCAGGTGCCTTGCTCTATTTGAATCGCCAATCGTTTTTCGTCATCGCTTTGGAACTGATGCAGTTTCACCAGAATCAAACAGCCTTCCTTGCTGAATGGTGCATGACGAAAACCCAGAGGGTTGCGGAAATAGGTGCCGGCGGTAAAGTCGCCAGTCTCATCAGAGAACGTGCCTTGCAGCACCAGAATCTCTTCGCCGCCCGGGTGATTGTGGCCACTGAAGCTGGCACCGGCATCGTAACGCACGATGGAGGTAGCGTGGCCGCGTTCAGCCTCTTCGCGTGCGAGCGGTTTGCGCCACACACCGGGCTTCGGGCTTGGCACCCAGGCTAGCGCATGGGTGTCGCTTACTACTCGCTGTGTGAAATCCATATTAAGCATAAAAGCCCCTTCTGATTTGCCCTTACTTTGCCACAAATCCGCCCGCGAATAACCCGCTTCGTTTGTTGTAATGCGCTGCATTCCAGGAGGATGCCATCATGGCCGACATGTTCAAACCCCGCAAAATTCCGAAACATCTTGTTCTGCAGGAAAACTTTGTCTACCGGCGCCAGGGGCGCAGCAATCTGCTGAAGTGGACGCTGTGGTTCATAGGCCTGCTGCTGGCCACCGGGCTGGCGCTGGAGATCCGTTATCTGAACGGCGCTTGAATTTTTTATAGATGCTCAGAACGTAATGACTTCACCCTGATGCGGAATATGCGCCTGCAGTTGCTGATCTGCCTGCAGTTTGTCTTTCAGCACCTGCAAGGTTTCCGGCTCACCGTGCACCAGCATCACGCGCGGCTTGGGCTGGAAATGGCCGACCCAGTTGAGCAGGTCGCTTTGCCCTGCATGCGCTGAAAAACCACCGAGAGTTTCGATGCGCGCACGCACGGCGAATTCACTGCCAAACATGCGGATCATTTTGGCGCCATCCACAATGATGCGGCCGAGCGTGCCATGCGCCTGGAAGCCGCAAAAGATCACCGTGTTGCGCTCATTCCAGATGCCATGCTTGAAGTGATGCTTGATGCGGCCGCCGGTGCACATGCCGCTGCCGGCGATGATGATGGCGCCTGACTTAAGCTTGTTGATGGCCATTGACGCATTCGGGTCTTTGGTAAAGTGC
>CANCGR010000140.1 GCA_947377625.1 Gammaproteobacteria bacterium
GAGCGCGAGACTGACACCTTCGATACGTTTATGGAGTCGTCGTGGTACTACGCGCGGTTCACATGCGCGCGTTACGAAGGCGGCATGCTCAACAAGCCGGAAGTGGATTACTGGCTGGATGTGGACCAATACATCGGCGGCATCGAGCACGCGATTTTGCATCTGCTCTATTCGCGCTTCTTCCACAAGCTGATGCGTGACTTGGGCTTGGTCAAAACTGATGAGCCGTTCAAACGATTGCTGACTCAAGGCATGGTGCTGAAAGACGGTGCCAAGATGTCGAAGTCACAGGGCAATACGGTTGATCCGGAAAGCATGATTGAACAATACGGTGCCGACACTGTGCGCTTGTACATGATGTTCACTTCGCCGCCTGATCAAAGCCTGGAATGGTCAGACAGCGGTGTGGAAGGGGCTTACCGCTTTCTGCGTCGTCTGTGGAAACTGGTTGGCAGTTACGCGGCAGGCGCGATGACGGTTGAGGTCGCCAGTCTCAATGCTGCGCAGAAAGAAGTGCGTCAGAAGACACATGCCACCATCAAAAAGGTCACTGATGATTATGACCGTCGGCAGGTGTTCAACACGGCGATTGCTGCCGTGATGGAGCTCTACAACGATCTCAGCAAATTCGCTGCGGCTCACAACATTCAGGACGGCAGCCAGAACCAGGCAGTGGCGCAAGAAGCGCTGGAAGCCATGGTGCTGCTGCTCGCCCCCATCGTGCCGCATGTGTGTCATGTACTGTGGAATCATCTTGGCAAACAAGGCGCGCTGATTGATGCCTCCTGGCCAACGTGGGACGAGAGTGCGCTGGTGGCCACCAGTGTCAACATCGCCGCCCAGGTGAACGGCAAACTGCGCGCAGTGCTGGAGCTGCCGGTGGATAGCGACAAAGCGGCCATCGAAGCGGCGGCTTTCGCCAATGAAACGGTGCAGAAGTTCATGGCAGGATTGGCGGTGAAGAAAGTGATCGTCGTACCCGGCAAGCTGATCAACATTGTGGTGGGCTGAAAATGCGTTTACTGATCATTTGCTGTGCCACCCTGCTGCTAAGCAGCTGTGGCTTTGCCCTGCGCGGCACGGCTGAGCTACCCGCCAGCTTGCAACCGCTACATCTGGACAACATCAACGACAGCACCGCGATGGGCCGCGAATTGATGCGCACACTGGTCAACAACAAGGTCAGATTGTCAGACGATACCGGCGCCACCATTTACAGTCTGGCGCTCGGCGGTGAAACCAGCGTTGAGCGCGCAATCAGCGTCAACGCCAACGCACGCGCGGGCGAATACGAGATCATCATGACAGTGCCGTTCCAGCTCAAGCGTGGCAACACCGCTGCGATTCCACAGCAGAAGCTGACCCTTACCAAGGTGTATCTGGCCGATCCGGAAAACGCAGTCGCCAAAAGCGAAGAAGCCGTGATCATCCAGAATGAAATGCGACAGGAACTCTCGCAGCTGATCCTGCGCCGCTTGCAAGCCTTCGCCCCATGAACCTGCCACCGATAGTCAGTTCGATTTTCCTGCTGCTGTGCAGCAACGTGTTCATGACTTTCGCGTGGTATGCGCATCTTAAAACCCTCAACCACAAACCCTGGGTGATAGCGGCACTGATCAGCTGGGGCATCGCGCTGTTTGAATATCTGCTGCAGGTGCCAGCCAACCGCATTGGCTACAGCGTGCTCAGCGTGGGCCAGCTCAAGATCATGCAGGAAGTCATCACCCTCACCGTGTTCATCCCGTTCTCGGTGCTCTACCTCAAAGAACCCCTCAAAATGGACTACCTGTGGGCCGGCCTTTGCCTGCTGGGCGCGGTCTATTTCATGTTCCGGGGCAAATTCGCCTGACCCGCTGCGAAGTGGCTTGTGCCGCCGGGTGTGAACCGGGTAACAGCAAGTCCAGAAACCTCTAAAGCACAGCCTGGATATCACCGTAATAGCAGTATTGCTCCCTGATACTTTACGGTAATGCCCGCAATGACCGCCGATTTACTGGTAAAGGACGATAGTCGCCAAAAGGACACGCAGTTACTGCCTGGTGCAGCATTGACCCTGATTTTGGCTACCTTGGCGCTGGGACTGGGCATCACTGCCTTTGCATTTCAGTATGCTGCGCATCAGGACGAACTCCAGCTGGATGCCCACGTCGGCAACGCCGTGCAGAGCATTGCCACTGCCTCCGCCCAGATTCCGCTTAACTCCCCGGTTTTTGATACTCTGATCGCTACCTTTACGCGCATCCAGCAGGATGTGGCCAAGGGTATTCCCATGACTGACCAGCAATTGCGCCAGTATTTGTGGGAAAAACCGGAACCGGGACTGGAAACCACGTCGCTGGAATTACTGCCGATGATTCCGGTCGACCAGCTTAAACAGCGCGACCTTGCCAAACAGCTACTGGGCAACGGTGAACGCGCCACCCTGCCCATCGTCGAGCAAGACAAGCGTGGTCAACTCGGCCCCGTCACCGCGCGCGATACTTATTTTCCGGTATTGCGCGAAGCCAGCTATGGCCCCCCACAAGACAAACCCGGCCTCGATCGATCGAACCAGCCTGACTACCAACTGGCGATGCTGCAGGCGCGCGATACCGGAGCGCTGGCCTCGCACAGCTATTTTCCTGCCAGCAAAGCCGATTCGGAATTTTTTGTAACTGTCTATTACTACCCTCTCTACAGCGGCGGCATCACACCAGTAACCATCGAAGCCCGCCGTGAACAATTGATCGGCTACATCGCTGCCTACACCAAATATCCGGGAGCAGCACTGTTCGATTTTCTGCCACAGGTCTATCACGGCATTGAAGCCGCTTTTTTCCGCTCACCAGCTATCGGCACCAAACTGGAGTCGCTCAGCGCCGCCATGGCTGACTATCTGGGCACTGCGGGTGTCAACAAAGCCAACTACCGGATGCAGGGACAGAATTTCACCATCGTTGCCAAACCCTCCGCATCGCTTGCAGCAGCGATGCAAACCAGCACGCGCTGGTGGGTATTGGGTTTAGGCGCTGTAGCGAGTCTGTGGATGTTGTCGATGTTGCTGTGGTCACGCTTCCAGTCCAACAAAATCGTGGCACTGGTCAATGAGCGCACTCATGATCTGGCCGAACGCACCAGTGCTCTCACCGAGGCCAATACCGCACTCACGGAAAGTGAGGTGCGTTATCGCGTGCTGGCCAACAATATTTCCGATGTGATCTACACCAGCGATCTCAACGGCATGTGCACCTATATCAGCCCCTC
Source organism: Gammaproteobacteria bacterium (assembly GCA_947377625.1). Classification (GTDB taxonomy): domain Bacteria; phylum Pseudomonadota; class Gammaproteobacteria; order Pseudomonadales; family Pseudohongiellaceae; genus CAILUG01. The sequence continues at coordinate 3,244 of CANCGR010000140.1, forward strand.
GGTCAGCCAGCAGTGTGGCTATGCCGTGGAAGAATTGCTGGGCCAACCAATCTACATGCATCTTGAGCCCGGCTCGGCGCTGCTGGCGCGCAGCGTCTTGCAAAAAGCCGCACTGGAAATCCTCAATGCCGAGCGCGAAATCGACATTCATGAAATCCAGGAATATGAAATCCGTTGCAAGGATGGCACCAGCAAAACCGTGGAGTCGACCATGGATGTGCTCTACGACGAAAACAGCTGTGCGATAGGTTTTCTCGGTGTGATGCGCGACATCAGCGAACGCAAACGCGCCGAGCGGGAAAAAGAAAGTCTGCAGCAGGCGTTCCGGCAAGCGCAGAAAATGGAAGCAGTGGGGACACTCGCTGGCGGCATCGCACATGACTTCAACAATCTGTTGACCGGCGTATTGGGCCACGCCGACATGCTCAAGGGCGAATACTCCAACAGCCCGGAAGCGCAGCGCAGCGTCGAATTGATCGAGATGGCCGCCACCCGCGCCAAGGATCTGACCAGCCAATTGCTCGGTTTTGCGCGCAAAGGCAAGTTCATGCTGGTGCCGGTCGAGGTCAACACCGTGTTGTCGGATCTGGTGGGCTTGCTGGAACACACAGTCGACAAAAGCATCGTGATTACTCGCACTTCCTGCGCCGGCAATCCGACTGTGCTGGGCGACCCCGGCCAGATCAGCCAGATTTTCCTGAACCTCGCTGTCAATGCACGCGATGCCATGCCAAAGGGCGGCAACCTCACCTTCAAAACCGAAATCCTAACGCTTGACGAACTCACGTCAGTGGCCAGCTTTGGCATCGGTGCCGGAGAATACTGCGTGATCTCTGTGTCCGATACCGGCATCGGTATTGCAAAGGAAAAGATTGAACGCATCTTCGAGCCCTTCTTCACCGACAAGGAAGAAGGCAAAGGCACCGGGCTCGGCCTGGCGATGGTCTATGGCGTGGTGCAAAACCACAAAGGCGCCATCAATGTGTACAGCGAACCTGGCCAAGGCAGCATCTTCAAGATTTACCTGCCATTGCATGCCAACACCGCGAGCGACAAACGCAAGCACGCCGCCCGCCAACTGGTGCGCGGCAGTGGCACTGTGTTTTTGGTCGACGATCAACAACTGGTGCGTCAGGTCGGCGAAAAAATGCTGAAAGAGCTGGGTTACACCGTAAGGCTGGCCGACGACGGTGTCAGTGGTCTTGAGTTTTACCGTCAGCATTGGCAGGAAATCGACATCGTGATGATCGACATGATCATGCCGAAGATGGGCGGCATCGAATGCCTGGAACAAATGAAAGTGATCAATCCCGCACTCAAGGCCATTCTGTCGACCGGATTCAGCCGTGAAGACATCGCTGAAAAAATCAACCAGAGTCACATCCTCGGCTTCATCCAGAAACCCTATCGCTTGCAGGAATTGTCGGAAGTGGTGGCTGGCGTGAAACGGCGTTAAATAACGCGAGTAACCTGGTAGCCGCGCATGGTGCCCAGCGTTTGTTGCTGCAAAAACCACGCATAGGTGTGTCGCAAACCCTGCTCCAGCGAGATGCCCGCCTGCCAGCCCAGCGCTGACAACCGCGATACATCCACCAGTTTGCGCGGCGGGCCATCGGGTTTGCTGGTATCGAACACCAGCTTGCCCTTGAAGCCGGTGACAAGCGCCATCAGCTCAGCCAGCTCGCGGATAGAGCAATCAATGCCAGTGCCCACATTGATGTGCGAGAGTCTCGGCAAGGTGTGTGCCTGATATTGCGCAAGCGGCAGTTCCAGCACATGCACGCTTGCCTGCGCCATATCATCGACATGCAGGAATTCGCGCTTGGGCGTGCCGCTGCCCCAGATCACTACTTCCGCAAGCCCAGCGCGCGCCGCTTCATGCAAACGGCGCATCAAGGCCGGAATCACGTGGCTGTTGTCGGGATGAAAGTTGTCGCCGGGGCCGTAGAGATTGGTAGGCATCACACTGCGATAGTCGCGCCCGTATTGACGGTTGTAACTTTCACACAATTTGATGCCGGAGATCTTGGCAATCGCGTAAGGCTCGTTGGTGGGCTCAAGCAGGCCTGACAACAACGCCTCTTCTGCCATCGGTTGCGGTGCCAGCTTCGGATAAATGCACGAAGAGCCGAGAAACAACAAATGCTGCACACCGGCAAGATGAGCGGCATGCACGACATTGCACTGCACTTGCAGGTTTTCATAAATGAATTCGGCAGGATATGTGTCGTTGGCGTGGATGCCACCTACTTTGGCGGCGGCCAGATAGATCTGGTCGGGCCGCTGCGTCTGCATGAAGGCCTGCACGGCCGCTTGGTTGGTCAGATCAAGTTCAGCTCGCGACGCAGTGACCAGCTCGACATCGTTGCGGCTTTGCAGACAACGCACCAGCGCCGAGCCCACCATGCCGTTGTGTCCTGCTACAAAGATGCGTTGTTTCACTGCAATCTACCTTTTTTTTACCGTTCCTGCTGAACCACTCTACTCGTGGTGATCCATCGCCTTGTAGCCATGCTCTCTGATCAGCGCATCGCGTTTGGCAGACTGGAAATCCGCCTGCGCCATCTCGGCCACCAGTTCTTTGAAACTGGTCTTGGGCACCCAGCCGAGCTTGGTGCGCGCTTTCGACGCATCACCCAACAAGGTTTCCACTTCGGCCGGGCGGAAATAACGCGGATCGACACTGACGATGCAGCGGCCATTTTCATCATAGCCTTTGCGGTCGATGCCCTCGCCCTGCCACTTGATGCTGATTTCCAGTTCAACAGCCGCCGCATTCACGAAATCTTCCACAGACTGCTGTTGGCCAGTGGCAATCACAAAGTCTTCCGGTTGGGGTTGCTGCAACATCAGCCACATCATTTCGATATAGTCACGCGCATGGCCCCAGTCACGTTTGGCAGAAAGATTGCCCAGATAAAGACAATCCTGCAGGCCAAGTTTGATGCGAGCCAAGGCGCGCGTGATTTTGCGCGTCACAAAAGTTTCACCACGTGTGGGGGATTCATGGTTGAACAGGATGCCGTTGCAAGCATAGAAACCATAGGCTTCGCGATAGTTGATGGTGATCCAGTAGGCATAGAGCTTGGCCACTGCATAGGGGCTGCGCGGATAAAACGGCGTGGTTTCTTTCTGCGGCGTTTCCTGCACGAGGCCATAGAGCTCACTGGTGGAGGCCTGATAGAAACGCGTGGTTTTCTCAAGCCCGAGAATGCGGATGGCTTCCAGCAAACGCAGCGTGCCGATGGCATCGGAGTTGGCGGTGTATTCCGGCTCTTCGAATGACACGGCCACATGACTCTGCGCAGCCAGGTTGTAGATTTCGTCAGGACGCACCTGCTGGATGATGCGGATCAGGCTGGAGCTGTCGGTCAAGTCGCCGTGATGCAGAATGAAATGCCGGTTGCGGACTTCAGGACCTTCATAGAGATGATCAATGCGATCCGTATTGAACAATGACGTGCGGCGCTTCAGACCATGGACTTCATAACCTTTATTGAGCAGAAATTCGGCAAGGTAGGCTCCGTCCTGCCCGGTGATGCCGGTTACAAAAGCCTTCTTCATCAT
>CANCGR010000141.1 GCA_947377625.1 Gammaproteobacteria bacterium
GTGCTTGAAAGAATCCAGTGCGATAAAGCCAATCAGGCCAATACCTAGATTCAGCACGAAAAATAGGCTGAATTTGTAGTTGTTGCTGATTTCCTTCCACGCGAGTCGCAGCCACAGCATCAGAGGAACCTGCCATTGCTCAGGCGCTGCTGGCGCCCGCACCGCATGGCCAGTTGCTCGTTATGGGTAACGAACAGCATCGTCATGTTGTGCTCTTTCACCAGATTGAAAATCATGTCGGTGACATAAGCGCCGGTCGTGTTATCAAGGTTGCCGGTCGGTTCATCCGCCAACAAAATTGCCGGCCTTACCACCATTGCTCGCGCAATCGCCACGCGCTGACACTCGCCACCGCTCAGCTGATGCGGAAAATGATCCTTGCGTTTATCAAGTCCCACCTGCGCCAACGCTTCACGCGCTTTGGCCAGCGAGTTCTTGTCTTTAAACAGATCCAGCGGCAACGACACATTTTCCAGCGCCGTCAAATGCGACATCAAATGAAACTGCTGAAAGATGATGCCAATATTCTTGGCGCGGAATTTCGACAGCTGCTCTTCACTCAACTTCTGCATGTCTTGTCCATTAAGAACAATGCTGCCAGCAGTAGGGCTATCCAGCCCCGCCAGCAAAGTCAGCAACGTAGACTTGCCACTGCCACTCTGCCCCAGAATCGCCAGCGTTTCCCCAACCTCCATCTGCAAGTTGAGATCCTTCAGCACTTCCACCGGCTCAAGATTGGCGACACCGTGAAAAGTTTTACACAAGTTATTTATTTCAAGAATCATGAGTGAACGACATCCAAGGCAGAACTGCAGCAATTCAAACGAAGATAAGGGCGCCCCTAGCCAAGAGCAAGACCTGAATAAACGGAATCCCTTTCTATCCCAAATTCACGTCGTAGTTTCTTGGGGAGTTACAACAAAATTTGAAAGAGGGCTTCGGCATAAAGATGAAGGGGACGTCTTCGGCCATGGATGGCCGAAGAAAGCCTGCAAGGACGTACTCGTGGCGGTCCCCGTAATCTTTATGCCGAAGCCCGCCTGCGATGAAACCAGTATTTAAACCAACAAAACCCTAACCACTCTGAATAGGCAAAGTCAGCCAGAAGCAAGAACCCTTATCCAGCTCACTCTCACACCCCACCTGCCCATTGTGCAACTCCACAATGGTCTTCACGATGGAAAGCCCCAACCCGGTGGAAGATTCACCAGCAGTAGGTCGCGCCGTAAGCTTCTTGAATTTCTGGAACAACAACAACTGGTCTTCCTCACTGATGCCTTCGCCCTGATCCTTCACACTGAAGGTAGCAACCCTGTCGTCCTCATCGGGCAACAACGCAATCGTCACAATGCCGCCGGGCGGCGAATACTTCACAGCGTTGCTGACGTAATTGTCGAGTGCCTCACGCAGCCGGGTCGGATCGCCCAACACGTCGATGCCACTTTGAATGTTGCATTCCAGCGTGATGTCTTTGTTGGCTGCCATCTGCTCACTCAAGCGAATCACGCTCAAAGCCAGTTCCGACAGATCCACCGGAAAGTCCGAAAATTCCAGCCCGGTTTGTTCAAGGCGTTCGCCCTGCAGGATGCCGCCTACCACTTCCAGCATGTGCTGGGTGGTGGTGTGGATATGGGTCACCATTTCCAGTTCATGCGCAGCATCGCTGTCAACTTCACCGCGCTTCATCATGCCGAGCACATCAGCCAAGCCGCTGATGGCGGCCAGCGGATTTTTGAGATCGTGACTCGCCACGGCCAGCACTTCACCTTTGGAGCGGGTAGCTTGCTCGGCTTTATCTAGCGCTTCGCGCAATTCGCGGGTACGGCTGTCCACCAGTTTGGCGAGGTCTTCTTCGCGGCGACTCACCACTTCTGCCATGGTGTTGAAGGTGGCGATCAAACTGCCCATTTCGTCGCCGGAGGTTTGTTTCACACGTGCAGTCAGATCACCCGCTGCCATTTTTTCGGCAGCCAGCGACAACTGGCGAATGGGCGAGGTTAGCAAACCCGACAGAAACCAGATCAGCAGGATGATTGCGGTAGTGCCAGTAGTTTCGATCAAATTGCTGAGCTTGAGCTTTTGCGCCACCGGTTCGAGTGCGGTTTTTTCCGAACGTGTTTCCAGGTAATACCAATGGGCTGATTTGATCGGCGCATAGGAAAACCAGGTGGCATCATTAATGTCTTGTCGGGCCAGACGCACCAGGCCGGCCTGGCCGGATTTGATAAGCGCCAGCAGATTCTGCAGGTCGCTGTGCGCATACTGGTCGGTGGACAGCAGCGATGCATTGAGCACCAGCTCGGCTTCCTTGTGATAGAGGTAACGGCCGGAGTCGTTGATGATGATGCTGCCGCTTTGCTCGGGCAGGCCGAGTGTTTGCAACATGTTCTGCAAGGCCAGATCAACGGTGGCAACTCCATTCACCTGCTTGTTGCCGGTGACGAAGGGAACGCTATAGGTAGTCATCAGAATGTTGCCGGCGGCCTTGTCGAAATAAGGCAGCGACCAAAGACCCTGATTGCGCTCCATCGGCAGTTTCCACCAATCATGCTGGCGGTAGTCATAGCCCACCGCCGGGTCGGGATCACCGACATCAACAGTGACGATGCTGTCGTTTTTGCGGAACGAGTAAGGCGCAAACAGTTCGCGCTCAGGCAACAGGCTGTGCGGTGCAAACGCCACCGTTGCGCCGAATACTTCCTGGTTGGCGGCCACGGTTTCTCTGGTAAGGGCGTTGAGTTCTGCCGGCGTTATTGCCGGCTTGGCGGCGAGGTAGCGGCTGTTGGAACTCGCCAGGGTTTCCAGCTGGTTCAAACGCAGTTCAAGTTGCAGCGCCATGTTGCGAGTGCTCTGCAACATGTCGGCTTCGATTTTCTGGCCGGTTTCTTCCAGCTCGGTGCTGGTGAGGAAGTTCTGCAGGGCAATAAAAATAAGCGCCACCGGAAAGGTGATGAACAGCACGAACTTCAAGCGCAGCGAGGCGTTGAAGGCAAACTTGGGGGCAGTGGCTGTTTCGGGCGTTTTCATCCTGAACTCGGGCAGTGAGGCGTTCTGCAGTCTACTTAACCGGCAGCAGTGGAGCCAGAAAAGTGTAGACGTGTTCAGCGACTATTTTGGCGCCTTCCGCATTTGGATGTATGCCGTCGCTCTGGTTCAGCGTCGGGATTGCCGCTACGCCTTCCAGCAGGAACGGCATGAAGGGCAGCTGATATTTTTCAGCCAGCTCAGGAAACACGCGCGCGAAGTTGGCGGTATATTCAGTGCCGTAGTTCGGCGGAATCATCATGCCAGTCAGCGCCAGTTTGAGGCCGCTCTTGTGGGCGAATTCAATGGTCTCGACCAGATGGGTGCGCATCTCCGCCACCGGCAGGCCGCGCAGTCCATCGTTGCCGCCGAGCGACAGCACCACCAGATCGGGCTTGCCGCGCACATACCACTGCATGCGGCTCAAGGCGCTGGCCGACGTGGAGCCGCTGACACCGCCATTGATCACCTTGATGTCGGTGCGACCTTCGGCTTTGAGGCGCCTGGCAATCAGATCGGGAAACGCCTGCCCGGCTTCCAGCCCTAAACCTTCAGTGAGCGAATCGCCGAGAAACAGCACGGTAAATTGCTTTTCGGCGGCAGTGGCATTGCCAAGCACTACCATCAGCAGGATTGCCAACAAACTGCGCATCATTACTTTGTTCCTTTGAGTCCAGGATTCCACAGATTTTTCACAAACGTTGCAGCGATAATTCCGCCGGGCAAACCTGCTAACATTCCACCAGATTCTATACCAGCAAGAGACCCTTCCCGCATGACTATCATTCGCCAAGAAGACCTGATCCACAGCGTCGCCGATGCCCTGCAGTTCATCTCCTATTACCACCCCGTCGATTTCATCCAGGCCGTGCATCGTGCCTGGCAGAAAGAAGAAAGCACGGCTGCCAAAGACGCGATGGCGCAGATTCTGCTGAATTCGCGCATGTGTGCCGAAGGTAAACGCCCGATCTGTCAGGACACCGGCATTGTGTGCGTGTTTGTCGATGTGGGCATGAATGTGCAGTGGCAGGGCAGCATGAGCCTTGATGACATGATCAACGAAGGTGTACGTCAAGCTTATATGCATCCGGACAACGTACTGCGCGCCTCCATCGTGAGTGATCCGGCCGGAGCCCGCAAAAATACCAAAGACAATACCCCGGCGGTGATTCACACCCGTCTGGTGCCAGGCAACACTGTGGACGTGCGGCTGGCAGCCAAAGGCGGTGGCTCCGAGAACAAGAGCAAGCTGGTGATGCTGAACCCGAGCGACAGCATCGTCGATTGGGTATTGAAAACGCTGCCCACCATGGGCGCTGGCTGGTGCCCGCCCGGCATGCTTGGTATTGGCATTGGTGGCACCGCCGAAAAAGCCATGGTGTTGGCGAAAGAATCATTGATGGATTCGATCGACATCGACGAGCTGCGCGCACGCGGCCCCAACAACCGTGTCGAAGAATTGCGGTTGGAGTTGATGGACAAAGTCAACGCACTCGGCATTGGCGCCCAAGGCTTGGGCGGTCTGACCACCGTGCTCGATGTGAAGATCAAGGACTACCCGACTCACGCAGCTTCACTGCCAGTGGCGATGATTCCCAACTGTGCCGCCACCCGGCATGCACATTTTGTGCTGGATGGTTCGGGCCCGGCCGAGCAGCATGCGCCCAGCATTGATGATTACCCGAATATAAAGTGGGACGTCGGCCCCTCGGCGCGCCGTGTCAACCTCGACACGGTTACGCAGGAAGAAATTGCCACCTGGAGACCAGGTGAAACTCTTTTGCTGTCGGGAAAAATGCTGACTGGTCGTGATGCGGCTCACAAACGCATGATCGAACTCTACAAGAGTGGCCAAGGGCTGCCCGAGGGCGTTGATCTGAAAGGCAAGTTCATCTATTACGTGGGGCCGGTAGACCCGGTGCGCGATGAAGTGGTGGGGCCGGCCGGGCCGACTACTGCGACCCGCATGGACAAGTTCACCGAAGATTTGCTGGCTTACTCCGGTCTGGTCGGGATGATTGGCAAAGCCGAACGCGGACCAACCGGCATTGAAGCCATCAAGAAACACAAAGCGGTGTATCTGATGGCCGTCGGCGGTGCTGCCTATCTGGTGTCGAAAGCCATCAAGAAAGCGCGCATAGTGGCCTTTGCTGATCTTGGCATGGAAGCAATCCACGAATTCGAAGTGCAGGACATGCCGGTGTCAGTCGCTGTTGATGTCAACGGCACCTCCGTGCATCAAACTGGCCCGCAGGAATGGAAGCAGCGTATCGAGGCTCAACGTTTGACGGTCAAATGACGTAATCGCAGTGAAAAAGTTTTAGCCGTACAGTTCAGTCGTATAAACGCAGCGCCGCAGGAAGTAGTGCAGGGCAACGGAGCGCAGTAACCACCAAGACAGGGACCCGCTGGCATGAACATAGTGCTGATAACCGCAGTTGCAGAAGTAATACAGGAATTCCAGGACTGGCAACAGAGCGACTTGATCATCAAGAATACCTTGGTGGATGTGCTGGAGTTATTGCAGCTGGATGCCCGGGGCATTGTGTGCCTTGGGCCGGATGTATTGGCAGAACGCGGCCTTACCGGCCTCGAGCCCATCATCAAGCAGGTGGGCGAAACCGAATGGCGTCTGGTGGTGCTGAGCTTGGATGGCAGCAGCGGCCTTACTGATCGTCTTTATGACCTGGGTGTGCAGGATGTGCTGAACTGGGTCATTGGCTCCTCCCACAACATCATCAACCTGCATACTGCGCTCAAACGCCCGTTCAGAAAAAAACTGGTGCCCGACCAAAGCGAGGCTTCCATCCTGCTGCGCAGCGGCATTGTGTCGTGGGTGTTCGACACCCGCCGCTGGGCCTTCACCTTTATCAGCCGCAATGTTGAAAATGTGCTCGGTTATTCGGCCGACAATTGGTATCGGCGCAACTACTCCTTCAAGCTGGTGCATCCCGATGACCGGCAGCGGGTTGAGGAAAGTTTCCGCGCCGCCATCAATGAGGGTGGCCTGCATGAGATCCGTAACCGCATGCTGGCTGCTGGCGGCAAAGTGGTGTGGATCAAAACCGTTATCAACGTGGAGCCGCGTGCGCTGATTGACCAGTCGTTGCTGACCGGCGTCATGCTTGATGTCAGCAAGGATCAACAATTCATCCAGGAAAGTGTCAAGCGTGCCGAGCTGGAGCGCAGTGAGGTGGAGCAACATCTGAATCGTGCACCGCTTGCAGTGATCAAGGCCAACGCAAATATTGAAGTGACTTCGTGGTCGCCCGGCGCGGTTGCCATGTTTGGTAGAAGCGAGGACGAGGTAAAAGGAAAACCCTGGAGTGCATTGGCGTTGATTCACCCCGATGACGAAGCGCGCGTGATCGAGGAATTGCTGCCGCTGATCAATGGTCAGGTGCGCTATCAGGAAGTGCATAATCGCAATCTCAGAAAGGACGGCACGGTTGTGCACATGCATTGGGTCAACAGTTGCCTGCGCAATGCGGATGGCACCATGCATTCGCTGCTCAGCATGGGCCGGGATGTCACTGCCGAAGTGGCGGTGGAACAGAATCGCAACCAACAGGCCAAGATGGATGCGCTGGTGGCGCTCTCCAGCGGCATTGCCCATGACTTCAACAATCTGCTCACCCCCATTCTGCTGAATGCAGAAATCATGGAGATGGGCGACTTTGACCAGCAGAAGGTCAAGGAGAAAGCGGCGCTGATCAAGAAGAGTGCACTGCGGGCCCGCGATGTCATCTTTGCGCTGATCCAGCTCAACCGGCC
>CANCGR010000142.1 GCA_947377625.1 Gammaproteobacteria bacterium
CATTGCAGGCCTGGAGCTGTTGATCAAAGCCGGTGCCAATATCAACCAGAAAAGCGGAGCCGGTGGTGAAACGCCTTTGCACACCAGCGCGCGTTTGAACTGGCTGGAAGTGGTGAAATACATCGTCGCTCACGGCGGTGATCTCAACGCGAAAGATGCGCGTGGTTTGATGCCGCTCGACTATGCCATTGGCAAGGCCGACAGCCAGTCGTTTGGCAACTTCAACGTAGTAGGCGAGTTGCCGGAAATGGCGGCCTTGCTGAAAGGCCTGATGGGTCTGCCGAGCCTGCCTGACAAGAAATGATCCGGCAGCTGGCCGATCAGAGTTTCGCGATTGTTGATGAAGTGCTGCCCGCCGCGCAGCTGCACGCGCTGCAGCAGTGCGCACAAAGAATGCTGGCAATGCATGCGAAACCGGCCGGCACTGGCCGCGGGCCTGAACACTCACTCGACGCCAGCATCCGGCAAGATCGCATCGTCTGGCTGGACGCTGCTGACGCAGGCAGCGCCAGCTATCTTGCACACATGGAGCTGTTGCGGCAGCAATTGAACCAGCAGCTTTTTCTTGGCCTGTTCAGTTACGAAGCGCATTTTGCCAGTTACGCTTCCGGCGCCTTCTATCGCAAACATCTTGACGCTTTCAAAGGTGGACGCAACCGGCGCTTGTCGACCGTGTTTTATCTGAATGATGACTGGCAACCGCACACGGGCGGCGAGTTGTTGATGTACCAAAATGACGGCGAAACTGTCGTTGCCAAAGTCACGCCGCTGGCAAATCGCATGGTGTTGTTTTTGAGTGAAGAGTTTCCTCACGAGGTATTGCCGGCTACGCGGCAGCGGCTAAGCATAGCTGGATGGTTCGCAGGCGCTTGAGGGTTGCGTAAGTCTTTTCAGCTTTTGGCAGCTTGCAAGGTCTGCAGTTTTTCTTCCAGCCCGGGCGTATAAATCACGGTCTTGTTGCGGCCGCCGGCTTTGGCGCAATAAAGCGCCACGTCAGCATATTTCTGGGCCAGTACCACATTGTCGCCGAGCGCAATGATGCGAATGCCAAGACTGATGGTGAACTGGATGGTCTTGCCGTCGCTGGTGGTCAGGCGAATGCGAGCTGCAGTTTCCCGCAGTTTTTCCGCCATCGACCAAGCCTGGTTGGCATCAGCGAGGTTACACAGGATCGCAAACTCCTCGCCACCCATGCGCATCAGGATGTCGCTGGGCCTGATGACTTTTTGCAAACTCTGCACCAGTGCCCGCAGCACCAGATCGCCCTGGTCGTGGCCATAACGGTCATTGATGAGTTTGAAATGATCGATGTCGAGCGTGATGAGTGCAAACGGCAGTTTGTTGCGACGCAATTGTGCTTCGGCAATTACATAGGCGGAATCAAAGGCACGGCGATTGAGCGCGCCAGTCAGCGGATCGGTGCGGGAATATTCGAGGAACATGTCGCGCTGTTTTTCTGCCAGATGTAGCGACTTTGTCACCTGCACATGGTTTTTCAGCACACTGTAGGCAAGGAAAATACTCGCCAGGATCGTAAAAAATATTGCCAGCAAGGAATTCCGTTCCAGCAAATTGATGTGCTTGAGCCAGGCGTCTGCCGAGAAGACGCTGCACAACATCGTACGATCTGCCGAAGCCGCCGCCGGCAGCAGCACACAAGCACCTTGATAGGCTTGTTCGCCGTTGAACACCATGTCCTTCGAATACCATAACCCTGTGCCCAGCAAGAGCCGCAAGCCTTCATTTTCTTCAGTCGTGGTGGTGTGGGCTTTCAGCAAGTCACCCGAGGGCGGGTTAACCAGATTGGCGCCGTAGGCCAGATCGGTATCGAGCACAATGTAGAGATTGTTGTCGCGCAGAATGCGGGTGGTGAGTTGGCGTAGCTCGGGAAATTGCGAGTGAATACCGGCCAACAGGCTGAGCAATTCCGGATATTCACTGCCGTTGCCACCGTTGGCGACCATTCGATCGTGCTTGCCGGCATCGATAACAGCAGCAACCATGCGGGTGGTTGTTACCAGTTGGCTGCGAAAATCCTGATCGACCTGACTGCGTGCCGCAGAGTAATAAAGCCCAAAGCTGATCAGCGGTGCCAGCATGATCAGCACCAGCACTACGTTGCGCCAGAAACGCGACTTGTCCAGATACTCTCTTATCTGGCCGGTATCCTTGCGGAATTGAATATCATCCTGATAAAGCGATTTCTTGTTTTTATGATCAGGTTCGGTCATTGGCTTTTTGCTGCAGTCCGTAAACAAGGCTTGGCATGGGTTGAAAGTGCACGCACGCACAGCTCAATGCAAGACTGCAACACTCTTGATCTGTGCATAAAGTCGGGTGCCTTTCGTCAGTTGTAAAACCGCTGCCGACTTGCGAGTGATGCGTGCCAGCAAGGTTTGCTTGCCCACTTGCAGCGATATTGTAGTCTGGTGCCCGGCCAGCTCGGCTAATTCCACTACCGTGACCGGCAGAATATTGAGAATGCTGCTCATGCTGGGCGGAGCGAGTGCAAGACTCACATCCTGGGCCAGTATGCGCACTCGCACTTGTCTGCCAACGGGCAAGAATTGGCCACCGACGAACAGTGTACACCCGTCGCATTCGAGAATGTTCAGACCAAATTCCTGATCATGGCCAGTGACCTGCGCTTCCAGCAAAGATTCTGCGTCAGAACGTTGCGCCAGGCCTTGATGTAAATCAGTGAGCAGTTTATTGGTGGGAGCCACCACCGGGCCTTGTCCTGGCCTGAAATAGACAAGGCTGTCGGCCATCTGGCTCATTTCTGTGCTGGAATGGGTGATATACAGTGCCGGGGTATTGAGTTCAGCAAGCAAGGCTTTGAGCCGGGGCAGAAACGCATGCTTGAATTCTTCGTCCACTGCAGAGAATGGTTCATCCAGCAACAGCAGCTCAGGCTTTTGCAGCAGTGCGCGAGCGATTGCAACTTTTTGTTTTTCGCCCCCCGAAAGATGGATGGGCATACGCGACAACAAGGCCTGCAAATTCAGTTGTTCGACTACGTGAGAAAAAAACTCCGGCGGGGTATGCGCGCGCTTGGCAGCGAAGTGCAAATTGCCTTCGCAGCTCAGGTGCTGGAAGAGGTTGTCTTCCTGGAAAACATAGCCAAGTTTGCGTTGATGAACGGCGATAAAAGTGTGTTGATCCTGCCAGAGACTGGCATTGATATGGATGAACGCATCGGCATGACGGTCGAGGCCGGCTATTGCTCTCAGCAAACTTGTTTTGCCGGTGCCGGATGCGCCAAACAGCACTGAAATTCCGCCGCCAGGCAGGTCGAGCGCTACCGGCATTTGGAAGTTGCCGCGTGTGATGTTCAGCTTTATTTGCAGTCCGTTCATAGACGCACCAGTCGCAAGCGGCCACGCAAGCTGTAGACGGTCAACAGCAGGCAGAACGACAACAGCAACATGCCGCCGGCGAGCACGTGAGCTTGGGCATATTCGAGTCGTTCGACATGATCATAGATGGCAATCGACAGCACGCGGGTTTCACCAGGAATATTGCCGCCCAGCATCAGCACCACGCCAAACTCACCAAGGGTATGGGCGAATCCCAGCATGGCAGCAGTGATGTAACCGGCGCGGGCCATGGGAATTACTACATTGAAAAAACTGTCGATCGGCCCGGCCCGCAAGGTGGCGGCAATTTCGAGCGGACGCCGGCCCATGCTTTGGAAGGTGTCTTGCAAGGGTTGCACAACGAAGGGCAGTGAATAGATCACTGATCCGAACAACAAACCCTCAAAGGTGAAGGCCAGCGGCTCGCCGCCAAAGTCATGGATCAGCGAGCCTAGCCAGCCGCGCGGCCCCAACATTTGCAATAAATAAAAACCCAGCACCGTAGGTGGCAGCACCAGCGGCAGTGCGATACAGGTTTCCAGAATAAAGCGGAAACGCCAGCGTGAATGCGCCAGCCACCACGCCAGCGGAGTGCCAATCAACAACAGAATGCCAGTGGTGATTGCTGCCAGTTGCAGCGTGAGCGAGAGTGCAGTCAGATCAGCAGCGTTCAACATTAGGGCAGCGCGTAGCCGGCCTTGGTAATTGCAGCCTTGGCTGCTGCAGATTTGATGAAAGCCATGAACGCACGTGCGGCAGTGCCGTCTTTCAATATGACAGCATCCTGGGTGATCGGTGCATGCAGTTCAGCAGGAATCTGCCAGGAAGTACCGCGTTGTTGTGCCGGCAAGGCCAGCCACTGCGCCAGTGCAATAAAACCAAGTTCCGCATTGCCGCTTTCGATGAACTGCAAGGTTTGCGCGATGTTTTCGCCTTGCACCAATTTTGTTTGTAACGGCTGCCATAGCTGCAGTTTTTCCAGTACTTGCTGCGCGGCCATGCCATAGGGGGCCAGCGAGGGACTGGCGATGGCGAGATGACGGAAATCGCCAGCTTTCAAGATGACCTGTGCATTGGCGCCAAGATTGAGCGTGGTACTCCACAACACCAGCTGCCCCAATGCGTAGGTATAGACCGTGCCTGCCACGGCTTTGTGTTCTGTTACCAGTTTTGCGGGTTTGTCGTTGTCAGCGGCAAAGAACAGATCGAACGGAGCGCCACTGCTGATTTGCGTATAGAGCTTGCCGGTGGCGCCGGCACTCAATACCACAGCGTGGCCGCTGCTTTTTTGAAAGTCAGCGGCCAGCTGTTCCAGTACCGGTGCAAAATTGCTGGCAACCGCAATACGCAACTCGTCAGCTTGCGATGTGGAGAAGAATAGCCACCCTGCAAGCACCAGCATCCAACCATGTCGTTGCAGTTGAAATTTCATTGCGGTTTTCCTGTGCTGGCGCTGGCAGAAAGTCAAAGCTTCATGCGGCTGAACACCCGACGGATGTTGTGCTCGAAGATGTTGGCCTTGTCCTGTTCACTGATACGCGCATTGTCGATGTAGCGTTTGGTGTCGTCGAAGTACTGACCAGTTTCAGGATCTATACCGCGCACAGCGCCGATCATTTCAGAGGCAAACAAAATGTTCTTGTTGTCGATCACATCCAGCAACAGGTCAATGCCGCGTTGATGATAGACACAGGTATCGAAATAAACGTTGTTCATCAGCAACTCTTTAAGGTGCGGCAGTTTCATCATGTCGGCCAGACCACGGAAGCGACCCCAGTGATAGGGCACTGCGCCGCCGCCGTGCGGGATTATGAACTTGATGGTCGGGAAATCCTGGCACACCGTGCTCTGCATCAATTGCATGAAGGCAGTGGTATCAGCGCTCAGATAATAGGAGCCGGTTGCGTGAAAGGCCGGGTTGCAGCAGCCACTGACGTGGATCATGGCCGGCACATCCAGTTCGACCATTTTTTCATAGATCGGATACCAGTATTTGTCACCGAGCGGTGGCGAGTTCCAGTGGCCGCCGGATGGATCAAGATTGAGATTGCAAACCACGAAACCGAACTCCAGCACGCAGCGTTCAAGTTCTGCGATTGAAGTTTTAAGATCTGTGCCTGGCGATTGCGGCAGGGCACAACCACCGATGAAATTTTTCGGGTACAACTGGGTGACGCGGTAGATCAGTTCGTTGGTATGCTCAGTCCAGTATTTGCTGGTGTGGGCATTGCCTATATGGTGTTCCATCCAGCTGGCGCGTGGTGAAAAGATGGTGGCATCGGTGCCGCGTTCGCGTTGCAGTTTCAGCTGGCCATTCTCGAGGGTTTCACGAATCTGGTCATCGGTGATGTTGATGATGCCTTTTTCACCAACATGGGTTGAGTCTTTTTTCAGGGCGGCTTTCTGGGCATCCCGATAAACTCCGAGGGCATCGGGGGCGGTGGTGTAATGGCCGTGGCAATCGATAATCATGTTAGGTACTTCGCTCCAAAGTAAAAATCGTCGCGAAGCGTATCAAATTTCGACAGTGCCGGCATGGTTGACTCATGCGGACTGTGTCTCTTTTTGCGAGTGTCGGCGTGTTTGAGCCGGGCCGACTGTGTCACTGTGACGGGCCATGTATAATCGAATGAATAAATGAGGCGGGAGCCGTGAATGCCGGTAGCTGAAGACAAGCGCCAGAGGCGGGAATTGGCCGACAATTCCAGCGTGCGTGCGTCCCGGCATTTCCTCGACCTGTGGTGCCGGATTGCTGCGTTGTGCCGCATAGTCATGCCGGTCATGGCTTTGCTGCTGCTAGTGGCTGCACCCAGTCCGTTATCAGCGCAGGGATTGGGTGATGAAGTCATTTTGTCGAGGTTGGGCGATCCTGTTGAAATCGAGATCTCGCTGAAGGATTGGCAGCATCTGGATATGCCAAGAGTGAAGGTCACTAATGCCAGCCCCGAGCAATACGCCTCCTTCAAACTCACTTATCTGCCTTTGCTGGACTCCCTCAATTTCAATGTGGTTGGGCCTAATCTGGCCGGGGAAGTAAAAATCCTCGTCAGCAGCCGCAAACCGGTGACAGAGCCTTATATGGATTTGCTGCTGGTAATGAAATGGCCGGAAGGCTCTTCGATGCGGGAATATGTGCTGTTGTTTGATCCGCCTTTGCCAAACTTCAACGGCGCAGGTGAGCAAAAGCCGCGATCCAAGTCGCCGGCAGAGACGCTAACCAGTGTCGCTGATAGACCTGCGGTAGCCATGACGGTGGCAGAATCGGCGTCAAAAGAGCAAAGCAAATCTTCACAACCCAAGCCAGTGGTTGAAAACAAGGTCGAACCAAAAACAGTCGAACCAAAAAAAGAAACAAAACCCGAATACAAGCCGGACCCCAAACCGAAAGAGTCGCTCACCAAGACAGTTACCACTGCCCAGCCGCCGG
>CANCGR010000143.1 GCA_947377625.1 Gammaproteobacteria bacterium
AAAGTGCTGAAGCAAGCTGCCGGCTCTGCCTTGCTAAAAGATGAACCCTTGGTGAGAGCCATTCTGGAAAGTGTCGTGCAGGCAGTGTCGGTGCCGGTGACACTGAAAATCCGCACTGGCTGGAGTCCCGACCTGCGCAATGGCGTCAACATTGCTCGCATCGCCGAAGACTGCGGCATCAAGGCGCTGGCAGTGCACGGCAGAACGCGTGAGTGCATGTTCAATGGCGATGCGGAATACGACACCATTGCTGCGATAAAAGCCGCCATCACCATCCCGCTGTTTGCCAACGGCGACATTGGCTCTGCCGAGAAAGCCAAACGGGTACTCGATCACACCGGTGCCGACGGCGTGATGATCGGACGTGCTGCGCGCGGTCGGCCGTGGCTGTTTCGTGAAATAGAACAATTCCTGCGCACTGGCACTTTGCCGCAACCGCTGCCGCTGAGCCTGATCCACAAATTGGTGGTGCAACATGTGGAAGATCTGCACCAGTTCTATGGACCACAGATGGGCTTGGGCTTTGTGCGCAAACATGTCGCCTGGTATCTGGAAAATTATGAAGGGGCGCGTGAGTTTCGTAGCTCCTTCAATACGTTGGACAGTGCCAACGCCCAGATCGACAGTCTGCACGGCTATTTTCAGCGCTTGCAAGAAACGGAGTCAGCCGCATGAGTGCTCCTGGATCAACCTCAGCCGAAGCCGGCACCACACCCAAAACCAGCGTGCCGCTGCGCACCAGCGTACGCAATTCATTGCGTGAATATCTCGGCAATGTGGATAGTGAACTGGTCACTGATCTTTACGCGCTGGTGTTGTCAGAAGTGGAAGCACCGATGCTGGAAGTGGTGATGGAAAAAGTCCGCTTCAACCAAAGCAAGGCCGCCAAACTGCTTGGCCTCAATCGCGGCACCCTGCGTACCAAATTGAAACAATATGACCTTCTGGATTAATGATGAGTTCTCTCACACCCGCCCCTGTCAACACTGCTCCCACTCCGATAAGACGCGCACTGCTCAGCGTTTCCGACAAAACCGGCATCATCGAATTTGCACGCGCACTGCAAGCAAGCGGTGTTGAACTGCTTTCCACTGGCGGCACCTGGAAGTTATTGCAAGACGCTGGTCTTGATGTAACAGAGATTGGCGACTACACCGGCTTCCCGGAAATCATGGGCGGCCGCGTCAAGACGCTGCATCCGCGCGTGCATGGTGGCATTCTCGGTCGTCGCAGCATTGATGGCGACGTCATGCAGCAACACGACATTCCGCCGATTGATCTGGTGGTGGTGAACCTCTATCCATTTGCTGCCACTGTTGCCAAGCCCGGCTGCACACTGGCCGATGCCATTGAGAACATCGACATTGGCGGGCCAACCATGTTGCGTGCGGCTGCCAAGAATCATGCGTGGGTCACTGTAGTAGTGAAGCCCGCTGATTACTCGTTGGTGCTGGCAGAACTGCAGCAGCAAGGCAGCATCAGTGCCGCCACACGTTACGCGCTGGCAGTCAGCACCTTTGAACACACTGCCGCTTATGATGGCGCCATTGCCAATTTCCTCGGCGCGCGTGATGAACGCGATCACAGCCAGCAGTTTCCGCAAACCTGGAACAGCCAGCATGTGCTCAAGCAAACGCTGCGCTATGGTGAAAACCCGCATCAGCAAGCAGCATTCTATGTCGACAGTAATCAGCGCGAAGCCAGTGTTGCCTCATCCACGCAACTGCAAGGCAAGGAGTTGTCTTTCAACAATATCGCCGATACCGATGCCGCACTTGAATGCGTGAAAGCCTTCAGCGAAACGGCTTGCGTCATCGTCAAACATGCCAATCCTTGCGGCGTAGCAGTGGCAGACAACTTGCTCGCTGCTTACGACCGCGCCTACCAAACTGATCCCACGTCTGCATTCGGCGGCATCATCGCTTTCAATCGCGAGCTGGATGGCGCCACTGCACAAGCCATCGTGGAGCGCCAGTTTGCCGAAGTCATCATCGCGCCCTCTGTTACCGTTGAAGCGAAAGCCGCGATCGCCCGCAAAGACAATTTGCGTTTGCTGGTGTGTGGCGCTTTGCCTGCTCAACCGCATGCCGACTGGGATTACAAAAAAGTCACTGGTGGCTTGTTGGTACAAAACCGTGACCTTGGCACTTTGACGGCTGCCGATTTGAAAGTTGTCAGCAAACGCCAGCCCACAGGTGACGAGCTACGTGATCTACTATTCGCCTGGAAAGTGGTGAAGTTCGTCAAATCCAACGCCATCGTTTATTGCAAAAACGGCCAGACCATTGGCATCGGTGCCGGTCAGATGAGCCGCGTTTACAGCGCTAAAATCGCCGGCATCAAAGCTGCGGATGAAGGTCTGCAGGTGGCAGGTTCAGTGATGGCTTCCGACGCTTTCTTCCCGTTCCGTGATGGCATCGATGCAGCGGCTGCGGCCGGCATTACCGCTGTGATCCACCCCGGTGGCTCCATGCGCGATGCCGAAGTAATCGCTGCCGCTGATGAAGCCGGCATCGCGATGGTATTCACCGGCATGCGTCATTTCCGTCATTGATATTTTGAAAAGCATTCGCAGGAACCCAGCATGAAAGTAATGATCATTGGCAGCGGCGGACGTGAACATGCACTGGCATGGAAAGCAGCACAGTCGCCGCGCGTCACGCAGGTGTATGTCGTGCCTGGCAATGCCGGCACGGCGCGGGAAGCCAAGGTGCAAAACGTCGCGCTCGATATCAGTGACTTTGCTGCACTGACACAGTTCGTAGTCAGCAATGGTATTGGCCTCACGCTTATCGGGCCGGAAGCGCCACTGGTGGCCGGTGTTGTCGATTATTTCCAGAGCAAAGGCCTGCCGTGCTTCGGCCCGCGCAAAGGCGCTGCCCAGCTGGAAGGCTCCAAAGCTTTCAGCAAGGAATTTCTCGCCCGCCACAATATTCCCACAGCCGCCTTCGCCAACTTCACCAGCATTGAACCGGCACTGCACTATCTGCGCGCACAACAACTGCCCATCGTTATCAAAGCAGACGGTCTGGCTGCCGGCAAAGGCGTGATCATTGCGCAAACTTTTGCAGAAGCTGAAGCGACTGTGCGCGACATGCTATCGGGCAACAGCTTCGGCAGTGCGGGTCATCGCGTAGTGATTGAAGAATTCATGGTCGGTGAAGAAGCCAGTTTCATCGTGATGGTGGATGGCAAGACTGCCTTGCCGTTTGCCACCTCACAGGATCACAAAGCGCGTGATGACGGTGATCGTGGCCCCAACACCGGCGGCATGGGCGCCTATTCACCGGCACCGGTGGTAACCCAGACTGTGCATGAGCGCGTCATGCGTGAAGTCATCATGCCGACGGTGCAAGGCATGGCAGCAGAGGGCAACACCTATGTCGGCTTTCTCTATGCCGGCTTGATGATCGACCACAACGGTGCCCCGCGTGTGGTGGAATTCAATTGCCGCTTTGGCGATCCGGAAGCACAGCCGGTGATGATGCGCTTGCAGACTGATCTGATCGACCTGTGCGAAGCCGCGTTGTCTGGCAGCTTGCATGAGCACACGATCGATTTCGACCAACGCGCTGCCATCGGCGTGGTGCTGGCTGCCGGAGGTTATCCCGACAACTACGCCAAAGGTAAAGTGATCAGCGGTCTCGATACTCCAGCCCCAATCAACAGCAAACTGTTTCATGCCGGCAGCCGACTCGAACAGGATCAAGTCGTGACCAATGGAGGTCGCGTATTGTGCGCCACGGCACTTGGCAACAGCGTGTCAGAAGCGCAGGCTACGGCTTATCAGCTGGTGGCCAATATCCAGTGGGATGGCATTTATTTCCGCCACGATATTGGCTGGCGTGCGATTGCCCGCGAGAACAAAACACAATGAATCTTATCGACACGCTGATCATCCAGGCTGACCAGGCACTGCGCACACTGGTGCCAGGCTCGGTCGCTGCTGCCACGCCCAATCCCGCTGACAGGGCCCCCAAGACTGCGTTGAATGAAGTAGAGCAGCGACATGCCGCCGGTCTGATGCGCATCAACCACACCGGTGAAGTCTGCGCCCAGGCGCTCTATCAAGGTCAGGCGCTGACCGCCAAGCTGACGCATGTGCGTGACAGTATGGAAAAAGCCGCGCAGGAAGAATGTGATCATCTGGCCTGGTGCGAAGCCCGTTTGAATGAACTCGACAGCCGCCCCAGTGTGCTGAACCCGCTGTTTTACGGCCTGAGCTACGGTATCGGTGCGTTGGCGGGTCTGGCGGGTGACAAGTGGAGCCTCGGCTTTGTTGCCGAGACCGAACAACAGGTGTGCAAGCATCTGCAGGATCATTTGCAGCAACTGCCGGCTACCGATGAAAAGAGCCGGCTGATTCTTGCGCAGATGCTTGCTGATGAAGATCGCCATGCGATCAACGCGCGCGCGGCCGGTGCCGCCACGCTGCCTGGCCCGGTACAACAAGGCATGGCTGTGCTGGCGCGGGTGATGAAAACCGCTACCTACAAGGTGTGACTACTCAACAATCTCGAAATCGTGGGTCATCTCCACACCGCCCTTCTGTAGCATGATCGACGCCGAGCAGTATTTTTCGGCTGACAATTCCACCGCACGCTTCACTTTTGCCACATCCAGGTCCTTGCCGGCCACGATGAAGTGCAGATGAATTTTTTCAAACACGGCGGGCACTGCGTCGACGCGGGTCGCTTCAACGCGAGCTTCGCAGCGGCTGATCTGCTGGCGGCCTTTCTTGAGAATGTTGACCACGTCCACCGACGAACAGGCCCCCACACTTAGCAGCATCATTTCCATGGGGCGGAACCCCATGTTGCGGCCGCCGATGTCTTCCGGCCCGTCCATCACCACCGCATGCCCGCTGCCGGATTCACCGACAAACATCGCACCATCTACCCATTTCACTGTTGCTTTCATCGCTTGCTCCATCGTGGCAACCCAAGGTTGCGCTTTGTTGCGTTACCGTGAAATTATCCCACAGCCGTCAAGGGTTGCGCGCAAGCCCGGAAATAGAACCGCTGTTCAAAGTGTGGTATACATCCGGCTTGGTTACTGCTTCCCCTCCACACAGGAAACTTAGGTGCATTATGGTGTTGATGGCCATTACCCCCCATATCAGCGACCTTGAGAATTTTCTCAGTCACTCACACCGCCGCCGCTACCCCAACAAGACTACGATCATCCATGAGGGTGACGAATGCAAAACCCTCTACTACATCGTCAGCGGCTCCGTCTCCGTCATTCTTGAAGACGAAGACGGTAAGGAAGCGGTCATTACCTATCTGAATCCCGGTGATTTCTTCGGCGAAATGGGCCTGTTTGAGGTCATGGAAGCGCGCAGTGCCTGTGTGCGCACCAAGACCGAATGTGACATCGCCGAAATCTCCTACGCCAGTTTCAACACCTACTCACGCGCCCATCCTGAAATCCTCTACACCATCGGCCAGCAGATGGCGCATCGCCTGCGCAGCACCACCAAACGCGTCGCCGACCTGAGCTTTCTGGATGTCACCGGGCGCATTGCCAGCATCTTGCTGGAGCTTTCCAAACAACCCGACGCCATGACTCATCCCGACGGCATGCAGATCAAGATCACCCGTCAGGAGCTCGGTCGCATCGTCAATTGTTCAAGGGAAATGGCAGGCCGGGTGTTGAAGGATCTGGAAGATCAGGGCCTGATTGAATCGCACGGCAAGACTATTGTGGTGTACGGCACGCGCCCCTAGCTTCGCGCTAGAAAAAAAGTATCAGCAGCCAGGTCAGCCCAAGCAGCAGCAGGCTGAGAAACACCGCAGCCGAACCCAGATCCTTGGCCAGCCCCGACAGCTCATGGTGTTCATGGCCAATGCGGTCGACCACGGCTTCCACCGCTGAATTCAGCACTTCCACGATCATCACCAGCAAGCACACGCCGATCAGCAACGCCTTCTCGACGCCGCCATGGCCAAGGTAGAGCCCTAGCGGAATCAGCACCACTGACAACGCCACTTCCTGACGAAAGGCTGCTTCCGAACGCCAACAAGCCTGCAAGCCTTTGCGTGAATAGCCCATGGCCGAGATAAGGCGGGTAATGCCGGTCTGTCCGGGTTTAGCCATTGAAGAACAGCTCCTGCAGCTTGGCACCGGGATCGACCGCGCGCATAAATGATTCACCTACCAGAAAACCGTAAACCCCGTGCGACATCATTTCTTCGACATCTGCACGCGCCAGAATGCCGCTCTCGGTTATGACGGAAGTACCTGCCGGAATTTTTTCCAACAGATCATAAGTCACTTTAAGACTGGTCTTGAAAGTATGCAGATCACGGTTGTTGATACCGATCAGCGCGGGTTTCAGTTTCAACGCCAGTGTCAATTCATCAGGGTTATGCACTTCCACCAGATAGTCGAGACCGCATGCGGTGGCCGCGGCGGCCAGTTCGCGCAACTGCAGTTCCGACAACGCTGCCACGATCAGCAGGATGCAATCGGCGCCCAATACCCGCGATTCGACGATCTGGTACGGATCAATCATGAAGTCCTTGCGGATCACCGGCAGATGACAGGCTTCGCGCGCGTCCTGCATGAACTTGTCATGGCCCTGGAAGAAATCGACATCGGTCAGCACTGACAAACAGGTGGCGCCATGCTCGGCATAACTGGCGGCAATCGCAGCCGGATCGAAATTCTTGCGGATCAGCCCCTTGCTGGGTGAGGCCTTCTTGATCTCGGCAATCACTGCCGGCCGCTTGTGCGCGATC
>CANCGR010000144.1 GCA_947377625.1 Gammaproteobacteria bacterium
ACTTGTCGTGACTGGTTCCAACTGAGTTTGAAAGAAGGCTTCACGGTATTCCGCGATGCCGAGTTCTCGGCTGACATGGGCTCGCGTGCGGTTAATCGCATCGAAGATGTCGGCTTGCTGCGCACGGTGCAATTCGCCGAAGACAGCGGGCCGATGGCGCATTCGGTGCGGCCTGAGTCGTATATGGAAATTTCCAATTTCTACACAGTGACGATTTACGAGAAGGGTTCGGAAGTGGTGCGCATGATTGCCAATCTGCTTGGCAAGCAGCTGTTCCGCAAAGGCACTGACCTGTATTTCTCGCGTTTCGATGGCATGGCCGTGACCACTGAAGATTTTGTGCAGTGCATGGAAGAAGTCAGTGGTATCAATCTCACGCAATTCCGCCTTTGGTATACACAAGCGGGAACTCCGACACTGATCGTCAGCCGTGACTACGATGCGAAAGAGCGGCGCTTCACGCTCACCATCAAACAGCAGTGTCCGCCAACCCCGCGTCAGCCCACCAAGGAACCTTTTTTCATTCCGGTGACAGTGGCGTTGCTCGACAGCAAAGGGCAGGAAATGCAATTGCAGCTCGATGCTGCTGACAGCCCGGCCACCAGCAAGGTGCTGCGTCTGACCGGGGCTGAGCAACAATTCACGTTTATCAATATTTCAGAAGCGCCAGTGCCGGCTTTGCTGCGCGGTTTCTCGGCGCCGGTAAAACTGCAATGTGATTACACGCGCGAGGAACTCAGCTTCCTGATGAGCCATGAGCGTGATGGTTTCGTGCGCTGGGAAGCTGGACAACAACTGTCGTTGGCGGTGCTTGACGAAGGCATGCAGGCCAGACGTGAAGGCAAAACCTTCACAGTCGATCCACTGTTGATCAACGCCTATCGCAGCGTGTTGCAAGCCGCACTTGTTGATACCAATGCCGACAAGTCGATGCTGGCCAATCTGCTGTTGTTGCCGCCTGAAGCCTATCTGGCTGAACTGACGGTGCCGGTTGATGTGGAAGGCATTCATGCCGTGCGTGAACAGGTGCGCTTGCAACTGGCGCGAGAACTGGCTGACTTGTTTGGCCAGGTTTATCACGCCAATGTCAGCACTGATGCCTACAGCTATGAAGCCTTGGCAGTAGCGCGTCGCACGCTGAAAAACACCGCGCTGAATTATCTGATGTTGCTGCAAGAGCGTAGCTGGTTTGCCGTGGCCAAACAGCAATACGACAGCGCCACCAATATGACCGACCAGAGTGCGGCGCTGCGGGCCTTCGTGAACAATCCTTGCGCAGGCAACAAGGTCTTGCGCGAGTCGCTGGTAGCGGCGTTCTACCAGCAGTGGAAACATGAAACCCTG
Organism: Gammaproteobacteria bacterium; assembly: GCA_947377625.1. Classification (GTDB taxonomy): domain Bacteria; phylum Pseudomonadota; class Gammaproteobacteria; order Pseudomonadales; family Pseudohongiellaceae; genus CAILUG01. The sequence goes on from CANCGR010000144.1 coordinate 1,345, forward strand.
GTGGTGGAACAGTGGCTGTCGCTGCAAAGTGCCGCGCCGGTGCCCAACAACCTGCCGGCAGTGCAGGAATTGATCAACCATGAAGCCTTTGATCTGCGTAATCCCAACAAGGTGCGTTCGGTGATCGGCGCGTTCTGCAATGCCAACCTGATTGGCTTCCATGCTGCGGACGGCAGCGGCTATCGCTTCCTTGCTGATTACGTCATCAAACTCAATGCCAGCAATCCACAGATCGCCTCGCGTCAGCTGACGCCGCTGACCCGCTGGCGCAAATATGACGCGGCGCGGCAAATACTGATGAAAGCCGAGTTGCGTCGGGTTATGGCCGAGCCCAAGCTGTCGCCGGACGTGTTTGAGATCGTGAGCAAGAGTTTGCAGGATTGAGGATTTCTGCGACTATTGGCTGATAAATTCATCCCATAACAACAATAAGGGGCAAGCCATGCACAATGATCCGCGCGAGACGCTTAATGCAGCTGCGATGTCGCGCCTGCAGTATGTCATTGTGGCGCTGACTGTGGCGCTCAATGCTCTTGATGGCTTTGATGTAATGGCGATCAGCTTTGCATCACCCGGCATTGCTGTTGAATGGAAAACCACGATGGCCGGACTCGGCCTTATTTTGTCGATGGAACTGTGGGGCATGGCCATTGGGTCGATCTTCCTGGGTGGCGTGGCGGATCTGGTCGGTCGTCGTCCTACCATTCTGGGCTGTCTGCTCTTGATGACTGCAGGCATGTTCATGGTCACCACTACCGACAGTCTGCCGGTGTTGTCAGCGTGGCGCTTGATCACCGGTCTTGGCATCGGCGGTATGCTGGCGGCGATCAACGCACAGGCGGCTGAATTTTCCAGCAACAAATCACGGCCGATGGCGATTGCGATTATGTCAGCCGGTTATCCGATTGGTGGTGTAGTGGGCGGCCTGGTAGTGACCCAGATGCTGAAAGTGTTTGATTGGCGTTCGGTGTTTTATTTCGGTTGTGCAATGACCATGATCATGATTCCGCTGGTGTATTTCATCATGCCGGAATCGGTGCATTGGCTGGTGCGCAAACGCCCCACAGGTGTGCTGGAGCGCATCAACGCCACGATGGCGCGGCTTGGCCATGCGGCAGTGTCGATGCTGCCCGATGTGAAACTGGAAGTGCAGCGCAAGGCGTGGATCGACATCTTCAGCAAAACCATGCTGGCCACCACGTTGATTGTTACTGCCGCGTATTTCCTGCACATCATCACCTTTTACTACATTCTCAAATGGGTGCCCAAGCTCGTGGTCAACATGGGCTTTTCGCCTTCTTCGGCCGGCGGTGTGTTGACCTGGGCCAGCGTGGGTGGAGCGCTCGGCTGCCTGACCTTTGGTTATCTCACCAAGTATTTCGATCTGAAAAAACTGACCTTGTTCATGTTTGTATGTTCGTGGCTGACCACGGTGTTGTTCGGTCAGACCACCAATGATTTGACAGTGCTGTCGGCACTGGTAGCTATCGCCGGCTATTTCATCAACTCCGGCATTGTAGGCATGTACTCGCTGGTGGCGCAGGTATTCCCCACGCATGTACGAGCATCCGGCACTGGTTTCGCGATAGGGGTTGGCCGTGGCGGTTCAGTGTTGTCGCCGATTGTGGCCGGACTTTTTCTGCAGGGCGGTATGAGTTTGCCGATACTGTCGCTGATCATGGGCACCGGCTCCATTATGGCGTTTGCGGCGTTGTCGCTGTTGAAGTGGGGCCGTGGCAATGCTTCTGGCGGCATGCAAGACGACGCCAAACTGGTCGATGGCCTTTCGCCGACGCGCGCGTAACACAGTAAAATTTTTTCAGACAAGTGAGTTAAAAGAAGTTCATGGGTAGAGCGTATCAAAACCGTAAAGAGGCGATGGCCAAGACCTCGGCCAACAAATCAAATGTCTACGGCCGTTATGGTCGTGAAATTTATGTGGCTGCCAAAACCGGAGGGTTTGATCCCAACGGCAACCTGGCGCTGCGCAGCCTGATCGAACGCGCCAAGCGCGATCAGGTGCCGACGCATGTGATCGAGAAGGCCATCGACAAGGCCAAGGGCGGCGGCGGCGAAGACTACGCGGTCGTGCGTTACGAAGGCTTCGGCCCAGGCTCGTGCATGGTCATCGTCGAATGCCTCACCGACAACGTCAACCGTACCTTCGTCGATGTACGCCAGTGCTTCAATAAAACCAGCAGCAAGCTCGGCACTGTGGGCGTAGTCAGTCATATGTTTGATCACAGCCTCATTTTGTCGTTCAAGGGCGATGAAGAAGCGGTAATGGAAGCGTTGCTAAATGCCGACGTGAACGTGGCCGACATCGAGAACGAAGACGGCAAGATCACCGTGTTCGCTCCCTATACCGAATATGCCAAAGCCAAGCACGCGCTCACTGCAGCCTTTGGCGAGATCGACTATGAAGTGGATGAAATACAGTTCATCCCGCAGACCTATGCCGACATCAGTGGCGAAGATGTGACGATGTTTGAGAAATTCATGGCCATGCTTGACGACGTGGACGACGTGCAACGCGTCTATCACAACGCCAAATATTGAATGCCCAAGGCCCCGGCACCATGCCGGGGCTGTTTACCTCCGCCAGCGCCGGTTCCCGGGTTGCACAAACCCGCAAGTAAATCCTCAAGCAACCCCCCACATTGGCCGTAATTATCAACATTTGAAGGATAAGGTTGGCCACAAGCCTGCCGCTTGGATCAGTGCTCCTGTTGGAATGAGTGCTATGGGCAACACGGATTGGTTGCCGCAACGGGACTGCGCCCTTAAGTCACTACAACAAGATCAAGGAGCCAAGGCATGGGGTTTTTCAGCAAGCGTCTTTCAGATGATCAAGCGAGCGCAGTACTTGCGCTGACAAAAGTCGACACCAGTGTGCAGCTGGAACTGGCTCACGCGGAAGAAATCGCAAAACTGCGCCAGCAGCTGGCTGAGATGCAAACCCGCGTGCTCGACAGCGATGCACGCATGAATGCAATCAGCCTTTCGCAGAGCATGCTGGAGTTTGCCCTCGATGGCACCATCCTCACCGTCAATGACAATTTTCTGCAAGTCACCGGCTTCGCGCGCGATGAAGTGCTGGGCCGCAATGTAGCGATGTTGTTTGATACGGCCCTGAAGAACTCTGCTGAATACCGCGAATGGTGGGCCAAACTGCAACGCGGCAGTTTTGATGCTGCTGTTTACAAACAGCTTGGCAAAGCTGGACGCGAAATCTGGATCAGGGGTTCCTATAACCCCGTACTCGGTGCAAACGGTCACGTGGTTAAAGTCATCAATATCGGCACCGACATCACCAGTTCACGTTTGCGCAACTATGACACTGCCGGTCAGTTGAAAGCCCTCAACAAGGCGCTGGCAGTGGTTGAATTCAATATGGATGGCAGCATCATTGCTGCCAATGAAAAATTCCTTGGGCTTACTGGCTACTCATTGCCGGAAATCCAGGGCAAGCATCACGGCATTTTTCTCGACGACCACAGTCGCAACACGCACGAATACCGTGAGTTCTGGGCGAAATTGAACCGGGGCGAGTACGATGCCGGCGATTACAAGCGCACTGGCAAAGGCGGCGCCGAACTGTGGATTCACGCATCCTACAATCCGATCTTCGACCAGTCCGGCCGTGTTTACAAAGTGGTGAAATTTGCGTCTGACATCACCGCCCAGCAGGCTTTGCAGAGCGCGATCCAGACCGTGATGGAAGACACCATGCGTGTGATGGGCTCACTGTCATCCGGTAAACTCCATGACAAAATGTCGGATCGTTATTCCGGTGAATTTGAAAAACTCGCGAATGCCATCAACGCTTATATCGATCGTTTGTCGCATATGGTCAGCGAAATTACTGACGCTGCGCATGCCGTCAAACAAGGCTCGGCCGAGATTGCCGTCGGCAACACCAATTTGAGTCAGCGCACTGAAGAACAGGCAGCCACGCTCGAACAAACCTCGGCATCAATGGAAGAGATGATGAGCACGGTGCAGCAGAACGCTGTCAATGCCGATCAAGCAGCCAACCTCGCCAAGAGTGCCAAGATCACTGCAGAAAAAGGTGGCGACATTGTGCGCAAGGCGGTGGTGGCAATGCAGGACATCAACGTGGCCAGCAACAAGATCAATGACATCATTGGTGTCATCGATGAAATTGCGTTTCAGACCAACCTGCTTGCGCTCAACGCAGCGGTGGAAGCCGCCCGTGCCGGTGACCAGGGCCGCGGCTTTGCCGTGGTGGCGGATGAAGTACGCAACTTGGCCGGGCGCAGTGCGACGGCGGCCAAAGAGATCAAGGGGCTTATCAAGGACAGTCACGAGAAAGTGAAAGAAGGCACTACCTTGGTCAACAATTCCGGCAATACGCTGGAAGAAATTGTGGCATCAGTGAAGAAGGTCAACGACATCATTTCCGAAATCGCCACTGCCAGTGCAGAACAGTCAACCGGGCTCAACGAAGTGAATCGCTCTGTCACGGAAATGGACAAGATGACGCAGCAAAATGCGGCTTTGGTGGAAGAAGCCGCTGCTGCCAGCGAAGCACTCGGCACCCAGGCAGAGTCGCTGCAGCACATGATCAGCTTTTTCGATCTGGGTACTGGAGTGAGCAGCGGCAACCGGGGCCGCTACCCACGCCGGTGAACGGCTAGCGGAGCACCGGTTTTGGTGATGGTGGGTGTGAGGTTTATTTTCAGCAGCCTGTCGATCTGCACCTCGGCCGCACTGCCGTTTTCGCTGGACAGGCGATTGGCTGACACTGACTGGTTATCCAGCAACACTGCCATGTCGATATCCACCTGATTGGCGAACACCAGCGGTGCCACCATGCTGGCAAACAAGAACACGATCCCCGCCAGCGTCGCGCCAGCAAACACGTTGCGCGGATTTCGCCAGAACGGCAAAGATGTTGGGGGTGGTGCTGATGCGGGTGCCGGAGCAGGAGCAGCTTCTGCAACCAGCAGTTCAGTCAGCGGCCGCTCCAATACAGCAGCCAGCGCCTTGATGGTTTCCAACGAAGCACTGCTTCCTGCGGTTTCAACACGCTGAATCGTGCGCAAACCCAACCCACTCACATGCGCCAACTGCTCCTGGCTCCAGGCTCGTTTGAGTCGTTCACTGCGAATCAGTTCAGCGTTGATATTCATGTCCATCTCTCGACCCTCTGGTGTTTGGTGGAGCGTTAATTTTCACCAGAGAGTCAAAGCTTACCACGCCAAACACACGCCATCTGGCCGCCATCAGCACGCCTGCCAATCGAGCGACAGAATTCCCACGAAATTTGTTGTTGTGGACTATGTTGTTTGGGGAGGCGGTTGGAATTGTCAATTCAGAATTATATAAAAACTTAGAT
>CANCGR010000145.1 GCA_947377625.1 Gammaproteobacteria bacterium
CATCATCGAAGTGATTGAATCCATCGCGTTCCAGACCAATCTTTTGGCACTCAATGCGTCAGTGGAAGCCGCGCGGGCAGGCGATCAGGGGCGTGGGTTTGCCGTGGTGGCAGACGAGGTCCGCAAATTGGCCGGACGCAGTGCCGGTGCCGCCAAAGAGATCAAGGAGCTGATCGATGAAAGCACTCGCAAGGTCAACGAAGGCTCGGTGCTGGTCAACAATTCCGGCAAGGTACTGGCCGAGATATCGCAGGCCGTGCAGAAGGTTTCCAACGTGGTGTCCGAAATCATGAGTGCAACCAACGAGCAGGCCGACGGCATATCGTCGGTCAATGATGCCGTGCAGCAGATGGACGAAATGACACAGCAAAATTCGGCGCTGGTGGAGGAGGCTGCGGCCAATAGCGAAGAGCTTGGCAATCAGTCTGATCTGTTGTCCGACATGATGGAGACTTTCCAGGTTTGATCTGAAACAAGACCTTCACCGGTAATTGCGCAGACATTTTGAAAGTCCGGTTTCCGGCAGGGTTGCAGGCTTTTGGCGCGATGCCGAAAGTGGTAAAGTGCGGCCACTTATAAGAGGAAGGGCTGCGGGTCACTTCCCCCATGCCCTCCCAGATGCTTATGAGTCAGTCGCTACGCGGTAGTTGCCGCAAGTAGTTGCTGCAAGTGAGCAATTCAAGAGGTTTTTCATGCGCGGTATTACTCGTCTACTTCCCCTGTTTTCCTTGTCTGTTTGTGTCCTGGTTGCCGGCATGGCACAAGTTGCCGCTGCGGCAGAGCAGTTCACTGCCCGCCAGTTGGCCGACAACATCCAGCTCATCACCGGGCCCAGTGGCAATACCCTGGCAGCGGTGGATACTGATGGCGTGATCCTTATCGAAGGCGTAAGCGCCAAGTTGGCGGATGACTATCTGGCCTTCGTCAAAAAGCTGACCGGCACCGACAAAGTCAAAGCGGTGGTCAACACCCACTGGCACGATGAATCGGTTGGCCTCAACGCCAAGCTGGCAGCCAAAGGCGTTGCTATTATTGCGCATGCCAACACCAAGCAATGGCTGGCGACCACCATCAGAAGACGTGGCGAAGAAATCCTGCACAAGCCCACACCAAAAGCGCAGCTGCCCACCCAGACTTTCCGCGACAAACTTTCCGTGCCGTTCCGTGGTGGCAATATCGAACTGGGTTACACATTCCAGGCCCATACCGACGGCGATATCTATGCGTACTTCCCCCAGCAAAATGTGCTGTTCACCGGGCCAACCGTGCGCACCGATACCTGGAGTGCAGTGGATGAAAGCAGCAATGGCTACATTGGCGGCTTTGTGGATGCCTATGATCAATTGGCAAAAATCGTCAATGACAAGACTGTGGTGGTGCCGCTGTCTGGCGCGGTAATTTCCAAAACCGAATTTGATGAACAGAAAGCAATGTATGCGAAATTGACCAAAGAAATGGTGGCGCTGTTGCGCAAAAGCCGCAGTGCCGAAGAAGTGGTGGCCGCCAATCCGGCGGTTGGGCTGAAGCCGCAGTGGGGTGATCCCAGCGCGTTTCTTGACCAGGGCTTTCGCAGCTTCTATGGCAACCTGCGTGATGCCCGCCATCTTGGTGGCGCGATGCCTTAAGGCTTCGCACTGACAGTTGGGTTTGTACGAGTTTGTATTTGTAAGTTTGGATTTGTAAGTTTGGAGAGATAGCAATGAAGACAAGAATATCAATCCCGATGCTGAGCCTGCTGGCGGCTGCCATTGCCTTGTCACAACCGCAGGCAGCATTGGCGGATGCGTCTGAACACGCGGCTGCTGTTGCCAAATCGTTCCCGCGTTTCGGCGAAAGCAAAGACGGCTTTGCCTTTCTGCAAGAGAACTGTGGCAAATGCCATAACTCCGATGACTGGGCTGGTAGCCTGGCCTTCGATCAGATCGCTCCCAACGAAATCGCCGACAATCCGCAGATCTGGGAAAAAGTGATCAGCAAACTCAATGGCCGCATGATGCCGCCAGCCGGTCAGCCACGCCCGGACAACAAAGCCACTGACAAATTCGTAAGCTGGATTACCGACTACCTTGATCACGCCGCTACCACCACCGTGCATGCCGGTCGCGTGGGGCTGCATCGTGTCAATCGCAAGGAATACGCCAACATCGTACGTGACTTGTTTGGCGTGCAAGTGGATGCAAGCAGTTTGTTGCCGGCCGATTCCTCGGTGGAAGGTTTTGATAACGTGGCCGAAGCGTTGCGCGCTTCGCCGTCTTTGGTTGAGCAGTCATTGATCGCTGCCCGTGTAGTGGTTTCGCAAGCAGTCGGTAACCCGGCGCCACGTGCGGGCGGCACTACCTATTTCTCCAGTGGTAACCAATATGCACATATTGCCGGCCTGCCGTTGGGTACGCGTGGTGGCTTGCAGGTTGATCATTATTTTCCTGCGGACGGAGAGTATGTGCTCAACGTCGGCAACCTGGCCGGCGCGTTGTGGGTGACCAACCAGGAATTCAGCCACACATTGATTGCCACGCTTGATGGGGTGAAATTCTTTGAGCTCGAGATTGGCGGCGGCAAGGATCTCAAAGCCATTGACCAGATTGGTGACCCTGCCGTTGACGAAATCAACAGCCGTCTCAAAAACATCAAGTTCGCCGCCACCGCTGGCCCGCACAAACTAGCAGTGACGTTTGTGCATCGTTCTTTCGCCGAGTTTGAAGGCAACCTGCAGCCGCTGACGCCTGGCACCGGTGAAAACGTGATTGCGCTGACGCAGGTGGAAATACAAGGCCCGTTCAATCCTGCCGGTCTGAGCCCAACACCGGCGCGTGAAAAAATCTTCACCTGCCGACCCAAGGTTGCTGCCGAAGAAACCGCTTGCGCCAACCAGATCATTGGCCGTATTGCGCATCTGGCTTATCGTGGCCCGGTCGACAAGAGCGACATGGATAAATTGATGTCGATTTATGCCACTGTGCGTACCAATGACACGTTTGAAATGGGAGTGCGCCGTGCGTTGACGGCCATCATCGCCAGCCCGAAATTTTTGTACCGCGTGGAATCACTGCCAGACAATGCAGCGCCAGGTTCCATCCACGCTTTGAGCAATCTGGAGCTGGCATCGCGCTTGTCTTTCTTCATCTGGAGCAGCGTGCCTGATGAAGAACTGCTGGCATTGGCAGAGTCGGGCAAACTGGTTGATGACACTGTGCTGTCGCAGCAAGTGACGCGCATGCTGAAAGATCCGCGTGCCAAATCACTCACCACCAACTTCACAGGTCAATGGTTGAACCTGAGTGCGATCGATGACATCACTCCCGATCCGGCCTTGTTCCGTGATGTTGATCGCGGTGTGCGTGGTCTGTTGAAAGAGGAACTCACCAATCTGACCACTGATATTTTCCTCAATGACAAACCGGTGACGGATCTGTTGACCGCTGACTACACCTACTTGAATGAACGTCTGGCTTTGCATTACGGCATCAATGATGTGAAGGGCGATGAATTCCGTAAAGTACAGTTGACTGATCCAAGTCGTTTTGGTTTGTTGGGCAAGGGCGGCATCCTGATGGCGTCGTCCTATCCGGATCGTACCTCACCAGTATTGCGCGGCAAATATGTGCTCGAATACATCATGGGCACACCGCCGCCGTTGCCGCCTCCGAACGTGGAAGCGCTGGTCGACAACAAGCCTGGCCAGAAACAAATGACCATACGTGAGCGTTTGGCCGTGCATCGCAAGAACCCCAGCTGTGGCGGCTGTCATGGTTTCATTGATCCGCTTGGCTTCGCACTGGAAGGTTTTGATGCAGTGGGTCGCAGTCGCACAGTTGATCGCTGGGTTGGCATCAAAGTCGATACTGATGGCGTGTTGCCCGACGGCACCAAGATCCAGGGCATCTCGGACTTGCGCACTGCTCTCACATCAAAACCACGTCTGTTCGTGGAAAACCTGACCCGCAAACTGATGCTCTATGCCGTGGGTCGTACTATTGATGCGCAGGATTTTCCGACTGTACGCAGCATTGTGACCACGGCAGAAAAGAACAAATACGATTTCTATGCGCTGGTGCAGGGCATTGTGAAGAGTGACCAGTTCCGCAAGATCCAGGCAGAGATGCCTGGCAAAGAATCAAAAAAACAACTTACCCAAGCCCAATAACCAACGGAGCCAAGCCATGTTCATAACCAAAAAACATTTGTCACGTCGTCATGTGTTGCGCGGTATGGGTGCAAGCATTGCCTTGCCACTGCTGGATGCCATGACGCCGGCCATGAGCGCGCAAGCGGCGGCCAAACTGCGTCTGGGCTTCGTCTATGTGCCGCATGGTGCTGTGCAGGAAGGCTGGGTGCCTGCCACCACCGGGGCGAATTTCGAAATGAGCAAGATCCTGACTCCGCTCAAGGATTTCCGCTCTTCGATGACCGTGGTCAGCGGTTTGCGTAACAAGCCGGCTGAAAGTCCCGATCCGCACGGCATAAAAGCCGGTTGCTGGTTGCGCTGTGTGGCTCCGGCCGGCACGGCCAATCCGCAGGACGGCATCAGTTCTGACCAGATGGCTGCGCGGGTACTGGGTGCCAACAGTCCGTTCCCGTCACTGGAAGTCTCCACTGTGGAAGGTGGCTCTGGCAGCTATGCATCGACGGTGGCCTTCAAGACACCGACCCAGCCACTGCCGATGGAAGGCAATCCCCGCAAACTGTATTACCGCTTGTTCGGCCAGGGCGACACTGCTGATGAACGTGCGGCCATCACCAAGGAAACCGGCAGCTTGCTGGATTTCGTAATGAATGATGCCTCTGCACTCAACAAGACGCTGGGCACTTCCGACAAAGTATTGATGGCAGAGTATCTGGACTCCATTCGTGACATCGAAATGCAGATGCAGAAAATGGCCAAGCAGGACATGTCGAACGTGCATATTCCGGATGCGCCGGTTGGTACGCCAGGCACGTTCCCGGCGCATCTTGACCTGATGTACAGCTTGATGGCACTGGCTTACCAGGCTGACCTGACCCGCGTGATCACGTTCATGTCAGATCGCGAGATCAGCATGCGTACTTTCACGCACATCAACATCTCTGATGCCTTCCATCCGCTGTCGCATCATCAGAACGATCAAACCAAGATGGACCGTCTGTCGACTGTGCAGCAGTGGTACATCTCTGCGTTCGCCAAATTCGTCAAGAAAATGTCCGAGATGAAAGATGGCGATGGTTCGCTGCTCGATCACAGCATGCTGGTATACGGCAGTGGCATCGGCAACAGCAACTTGCACAACTGCGAGCAGGTGCCTGCGCTGATCGTTGGCAAAGGCAACGGCAAGCTCAAAGGCAATCAGCATATCGCTGCCAAACAGGATACGCCGTTGGCCAACCTGATGCTGACTGTGCTGGACAAAGCCAACGTGCCGGTGGATCACTTCGGTGACAGCACTGGCATGATCTCGGAAGTGTGAGCGACAGATCCAATCAAATAAAACAGCAAGCTGATTCAGGTACGCAAGAAACATGAAAAAACTTTTACTGGGCATCATGCTCGCTCTCAGTTTGCCACTGCAGGCGCAAACATTGGCTGACGTGGTAGAGAAAAAAGACTTCACGGCGGCGGCTGTGATGATCAAGGCCGGCACTGATGTGAATCGTGCCTCTGCCGATGGCACCACACCTTTGCACTGGGCTGCCTACTACGGCAATGCTGAGCTGGTGAAAGCCTTGTTACGGGTAGAAGCCAAACCCAATACCCATAACAACTACGGTTCTTCACCGATGATGGAAGCGGCCACAGTGGCCAATCTGGATGTGCTCAAGTTGCTGCTGGATGCCGGTGCCGATGTGGAATCGGCCAACCCGGAAGGGCAGACCGCACTGATGGCAGTGGCCCGTACCGGCAGTGTGAAAGCCGCAGAATTGTTGCTTAAAAAAGGGGCCAAAATTGATGCCGCCGAAAAGTGGGGTGGTCAGACTGCGTTGATGTGGGCGGCTGCCAGGAAGCAGCCTGAAATGGTCAAATTCCTGATCAAGAACGGCGCTGGTGTAGACAAGCGATCGATCGACCGTAACTGGGAACGCCGCGTAACTTCCGAGCCGCGCGTGAAGGAAATGCTGACCGGAGGTTTCACTCCTCTGCTGTTTGCTGCGCGGGAAGAGTGCCTTGAGTGCGTGAAGAATCTGCTTGATGCCGGTGCTGACATCAACAAGCCCGATCCTGACAACGTGTCTGCGCTGATCTTGTCAATGTTGAACATGCATTTTGACATTGCCAAATTGTTGATAGAGCGTGGCGCTGACGTCAATCAATGGGATTACTGGGGCCGCACTCCGCTCTATACCGCCGTTGACATGAATATCCTGCCTGCCAGCGCGCGCGGCGATTTGCCGCCGGTGCAGCTGACCACTGGTCTTGAAGTCGCGCGCATGTTGCTCGATCGTGGTGCTGATCCTGATTACGCCCTCAAGCTCGCGCCGCCACCGCGTAACATCGGCAATGACCGCGCCGGTGATAATCCGGTAATGACTACCGGCTCAACGCCGCTGCAACGTGCTGCTTATGGCGGCGATGTGGATATGATGAAGTTGTTGCTGGAACGTGGCGCTGATTTGACCTTGGCCAGTGTCACCGGTGTAACGCCGATGATTGCACTCACCAACAAAGGTGGCAGCCGCAATCGTAACAAGACCGAAGCCTCGGTCATCGCAGGTTTGGAGCTGTTG
>CANCGR010000146.1 GCA_947377625.1 Gammaproteobacteria bacterium
ACGAAGACACGCGCAAGACTTTTGTGCTGCGTTCAAAAATCGTCGACAGCATCCGCCGCTTTATGAATGCACGCGAGTTCATGGAAGTGGAAACGCCGATGATGCAAATGATTCCGGGCGGCGCGGTGGCAAAACCTTTCGTTACTCACCACAACGCGCTTGATCAGCAAATGTATCTGCGCATTGCACCTGAGCTGTATCTGAAACGATTGGTCGTGGGTGGCTTTGAGCGCGTCTATGAAATCAATCGCAACTTCCGCAATGAAGGCCTGTCGACCCGCCACAACCCGGAATTCACGATGCTGGAGTTTTACCAGGCCTATGCTGATTATCATGAATTGATGGACATGACCGAGCAAATGCTGCGTGCAGTGGCGCAAGAAGTGCTTGGCACCACCACATTGCAGTATCAGGGTTTGCAGCTCGATTTCGGCCAGCCGTTCAGTCGTCTCAGCATTCCGGCAGCGATCGTAGCCCACGTGCCAGGCACCACGATCGAGCAGCTCGACAACATCGACAGCCTGCGTGTACTGGTAAAAAGTTTAGGCCTTGAACCCAAAGCCGAGTGGGGCAAAGGCAAGTTGCAGATGGAAATTTTCGAACTGAAAGTGGAGCACGAATTGCTGCAGCCGACGTTTGTTGTGGAATATCCGACTGAGGTTTCACCACTGGCACGCCGTAATGATCACAACCCCGACATCACTGACCGCTTCGAGTTGTTTATCGGTGGCCGCGAGATTGCCAATGGTTTCTCTGAGCTCAATGATGCCGAAGATCAAGCGGAACGCTTTCATGCTCAGGTCGCAGCCAAAGACGCTGGCGACGATGAAGCCATGCATTTCGATCATGACTACATCACTGCGCTTGAATACGGCATGCCGCCGACGGCAGGCGAGGGCATCGGCATTGATCGCCTGGTGATGCTGTACACCGATTCACCGTCGATCCGCGATGTGTTGTTGTTCCCGCATATGCGTCCGCACCACAGCTCGTAGACTTGGCCTTCATGGGCAGCACGCAGCCACAACGTTCAGTGCAACTGGAAGCATCCTGGCAAGCGGTGCTGCAACAGGAATTCACGCTGCCTTACATGCAGCAGCTGCGCGAATTCCTGTTGCGGGAAAAGCAGGCCGGCAAACATATTTATCCGCCCGGTCCGCAGATATTCAATGCGCTGAATTCCACGCCATTGGATAAAGTGAAAGTGGTGATACTCGGGCAGGACCCATATCACAACCCGGGTCAAGCCCATGGTTTGTGCTTCTCGGTAGTGCCAGGTGTGGCGCCGCCGCCTTCACTGCTTAACATCTACAAGGAGCTGCAACGCGATCTTGGCTTGGTGCCACCCCAACACGGCCATCTGCAAAGTTGGGCGCAGCAGGGCGTGTTATTGCTCAATGCAGTACTGACTGTGGAACAATTCAAAGCAGCGTCCCATCAGGGCAAAGGCTGGGAGCAGTTCACCGATCGTATTGTCAGCGTGTTGAACGAGCAGGGAGAAAATCTGGTGTTCTTGTTGTGGGGCAGTCATGCTCAGAAGAAGGGCCAGCACATCAGCCGCACACGCCATCTGGTGCTGGAATCACCGCATCCGTCGCCGTTATCGGCGCATCGTGGTTTTATCGGCAATGGACACTTTTCGCGCACTAATGCGTGGCTGCAGCACCACGGCAAGACGCCAATCGACTGGCAACTGCCTCAGTCGCCTGCGTAAACACAGCCGCTGGTGCAAGTCTCTTTGATCACGATGCGGCACAGCTCTGGCAACAAGGGTTTCAACTGCTGCCACAGCCAACGCGCGATTACTTCGCTGGTGGGGTTGTCCAGCCCCGCGATGTCGTTCAAATAGTAGTGATCAAGACGGGCAATCACCGGCTTCACGATATGTTTGATGTCGGCATAGTCCATCACCCAGCCCAACGCAGGATGCAGCGGACCTGCCACATGCACTTCCACCCGGAACGAATGACCGTGCAAACGGCCACACTTGTGGCCCGCGGGCACGTTAGGCAGCAGATGAGCGGCTTCAAAACTGAATTCTTTGTAGATTTCCATGGCGGTTACAGGCAATTAAAACTGGCGGCATGGTAAAGACAGCAAGTGCTGCTCCACAAGGGATTTCCGCTAGGCACGGAAGCAGATTGTGTATATATAATCCCGGCAGTTTTGCTTATCCGGCCCTGCCATGCAGCTGCTTGCCCCCCTGAGGAAATACCTGAACCGGTTCTGGAGCTCCATGCTGCGGGGCACGCGACTGCCAACCTATCTTGGCATCCTGGCCACCTTGTTTGTGTACTGGTTACACACCACCAATCAGCCACTGGCGAAATCCATACTGACCCGCCTGGACTATGTCGTTTATGACCTGCGTTTCAATGTCGTGCAGGGAACCTTGCGCAGCAACGAACACAATATTGTCATTGTCGATTACGACCAGCGCAGCCTGGAAGCAGAAGGGCAGTGGCCATGGTCGCGTTTCAAGATCGGCAAAATGGTGCAAAAACTTTCTGATGACGGTGCCCTGGTGGTGGGCTTCGACGTGTTTTTCCCGGAATACGAGCGCAACCTTGCCAAAGAACTCAGTCAACGCATCAAGAGTGGAGCCGACAGCAAAGGCACAGCGAACGCGTTGTTGCCACAATTGGAATCGCTGTCCAACTTGCCTGGTTTTGATGGCGATGCCTATTTTGCCGACAGCATGGGCAAGACCGATGTGGTATTGGGTTTTTCACTCAGGGAAACCGAGGAGCTTCACAACGGCATACTGCCGGAACCGCTGTTTGCCATTTCTGACAAAGACAATGCAGTAATTTCACTGAAACAAATGAAGGGCTATGTCGGTAACGTGGATACTTTGCAGAATAGTGCCGCTGGCGCCGGTTTTTTTGACACGGTGCCAGATCAGGACGGCGTCATTCGTTCATCACCGCTGATCCTGAAATACCAGCAACAGGTCTATCCCTCGCTTGCGCTCGATATGGCACGCCGTTTCAACTTTGAAGACAAGTTTGAGCCGGTGATTGATGTAGACATACAAGGCAATAATGCCGAATTGACCGGCATAAAGATGGGCAAGTCGATCTTTATTCCTGTCGATGAGCAAGGCAGGGTGAGGGTGCCTTATATCGGTCGTGAAAAAAGCTATCCGTATATTTCAGCAACCGATGTATTGCAGGACACGCTGAGCGACAAAGAGCGGGAGTTGCTGAAAAGCAGTCTGGTGCTGGTAGGCACCACTTCCACTGGTCTTTACGACTTGCGGGCGACTCCGGTGCAGGCGGTTTATCCGGGTGTGGAAATTCATGCCAACATTCTCAATGCCATTCTCAGCTCGGCGCCCAAAATAACCATTGATGAAAATTCGCAGAAACAAAAAGGCGGGATGAGTGAATTGTTGTCGGTGCTTGATCAGGCCAAATTGACACCATTTCCGTCGCGGCCGGATTGGGAGTTCGGTGCGGTAACTGCCGCCATTCTGGTTATCGGACTCGGCCTTTCACTCGTGTATCCACACCTTGGCCCGGCCTTGCTGGGCTTGTCCGGCACTACCTTCATCATGGGTTTGGTCGTGCTCAACTTGTATCTGTGGAACCATTACAACCTGGATTTTTCACTGGTGGTGCTGCTGCTGCTGGTGATGCTGATCGCCATCGTCAACATGACTTACGGCTTCCTGAAAGAGGGTCAGCACCGCAAAGTGATCAAAGGCATGTTCGACCAATACGTGCCACCGGCACACATCGACGCCATGCTGAACAATCCCGACAAATACAATTTCAGCGGCGAGAGCAGAGAACTCAGTGTGCTGTTTTCCGACATCCGCAACTTCACTACCATCTCGGAAAAACTGAAAGCCACCGAATTGAAAGCACTGCTGAATGAATTCTTCACGCCGATCACCGGCATCATCTTCGAGCACAGTGGCACCATCGACAAATATGTCGGTGACATGGTGATGGCGTTCTGGGGCGCGCCACTGGATGATCCGAAGCATCGTGAAAACTCGGTCGCTGCCGCGCTGACGATGCTCAAGAAAGTGGAAGAGTTGAAGCCGCTGTTCAAAGCGCAGGGTTTGCCGGAAGTAAATATTGGCGTCGGTATCAATTCCGGCCTGATGAATGTCGGTGACATGGGTTCCACTTATCGGCGTGCCTATACCGTGATTGGTGATGCAGTGAACCTGGGCTCACGCCTGGAAAGCATCACCAAAACTTACGGTGTCAAACTACTGATTGGCGAGCAAACGTATGACGGCCTGTCCGGCATCCTGTGTCGGCAGGTCGACAAAGTGCAGGTGAAGGGCAAGGAAGAACCGATTCGCATTTATCAGCCGCTGTGCAAGAATGCGGAAGCCAGCGCAGAATTGCGCGCGTTGGTGGATGCTTGGCATGGTGCCTACCAGCTTTATCAGCAGCAACAATGGGACGCTGCAGCGGCGGCCTTCGAACAGTTGCGACAGCAAGATCCTGATACTTATTTGTACTCTTTGTATCTCGAACGCATTGCCAGTCTGCGCACGCAACAGCTACCCCCCGATTGGGACGGTACCTATCGGCATACCTCCAAATAGTCATCGGTATGCGCAGGAAATCGGGCCTGTTTTTGGGCTGAAACTTTTATTGACTCCCCATGTGTTGTGGGTAAAATGCGCAGCCTCAGCGCTTGGGTGAATAGCTCAGCTGGTAGAGCGTCGCCCTTACAAGGCGAATGTCGGGGGTTCGAGCCCCTCTTCACCCACCAAGCGTTGTATTAAAGATCAAGTTTTACCCTCTGCAATACTGACAACTTACTTTTGTAATGCTTGTCTGTCTGTTTTACGGAGTGGCCTGGTAGTTCAGTTGGTTAGAATGCCGCCCTGTCACGGCGGAGGTCACGGGTTCAAGTCCCGTCCAGGTCGCCATTCCTTTTCATGAAGTTTTCTCTTGGTTATCTATAGCTTGATTGCGCGGTTCGGAAGCGTTTGCTTCGAGCGCTCAAGGCTGTGGCTTTTCATGAAGTTTTCTCTTGGTTATCTATAGCTTGATTGCGCAGTTCGGAAGCGTTTGCTTCTTGCACTCAGGGCTGTTGATCGTTACTCCCCGCTTTCCCCTTTTGTTGTTTCTGCGCTTTGCGTGGTTTTGCTGCTTTCAAATTCTTGAGGAAAGATTTGGGCGGTGGTGTCATCCTTTTGTGTGATGCATCGTTCTTGTTTGTTGGTAAGGGAGGAAATCATGTTGCGTTCAGCATTTGTGGCACTTGTGTTGTTGCTTGGCGGTTGTGCCGGTACGCGGCAGGAGCCGATTGTGGATATGAAGGGAGTGAATCAGGCGCAATATGAAACTGACCTGGCCGAGTGCAGAGCATATGCAGAGCAGGTGCAGGCCGGGCGCAAGGTGGCCGGTGGCGCTGCGGTGGGGGCTGTGCTGGGTGGAGTGGTGGGCGCGATAGTGGGCGATCATGACACTGCTGCGCGCGGAGCTGGTGTGGGCGCCGTTGCTGGCGGCGCCAAAGGCATGGGCGGTGCAGCGCGTGAACGTCGTCAAGTGCTCAGAACCTGTCTGGTCAATCGTGGCTACAAAGTCCTCAATTAATATCCCCATTACCTTGGTCACTGCTGACTGGGTGCATCAGCACAAACTGACGCTGGCAATACTGCGCGCCGATCTGATCGATGCGGCGTTGTCGGGTAACAAATATTTCAAACTGCTGCCCAATATCCAACTGGCGCGCGAGCAGCAGCATCACACCTTGCTCAGCTTTGGCGGGCCTTGGTCCAATCACATTCATGCTCTGGCTGCGGCCGGGCAGCGCTACGGTCTGCGCACCATCGGGGTTGTGCGGGGCGAGCAGGGCGGGCCTTTGACTGCCTGTCTGCAGGACGCCGTTGCCTGGGGCATGCAACTGCATTTCGTGAGCCGCCGTGATTATGAGCGTCGCCACGATTCGGCCTGGCACACGGAGTTGATTGCGCAATTCGGGCGGCATTACCTTATTCCGGAAGGGGGAGCCAACCGGGCCGGCATTGTGGGTTGTCAGGATTTACTGCCTCGTGACCATGATTACACCCACATCGTGCTGGCCTGTGGCACTGGTGCCACCATGGCTGGCGTGGTCAGCGCCAGCCATGTGCCGGTGACCGGCATTCAGGTGTTGAAAGGCGCAGGCTATTTACAGCACCAGGTGGCGGCGTTATTGCAGCAGCATGGCTTGCAGGCCCGCTGTGACTGGCAAGTGCTGGACGACTGGCACGGTGGCGGCTATGCCCGCTTTTCACCCCAATTACTGGAGTTCATGCAGCGCTTTGAAACCGATACCGGTGTGCCGCTCGACCCGGTGTATTCGGCCAAAATGCTGCAGGCGGTGACGGCTTTGACGGCGAGTGACTTTTTCCCGCGCGGGGCCCGTGTGCTGGCGATCCATGGCGGTGGTTTGCAGGGTCGGCGCTCGCTGGCCTGATGGTATACTGCCGGGCCGTTTTCCCATGTAAAAGCACATCCATGCAGCAGTTTCCGACCATAGGGCTAATCAGCCGCCGCGATAATCGCGACATCGTCGACACCCTCGCGCAGGTGGCCCATTTTCTCAGTCAACGCAAAGACACCTCACTGGTGGTCGATGACTCCGTGGGCGCTTTGCTCGGCACTCATCGATTCGAAGTGCTGGCGCGCGAACAGATGGGGCAGCG
>CANCGR010000147.1 GCA_947377625.1 Gammaproteobacteria bacterium
GTGCATGCAGTCATCATTCTGGGCGTGGGTTTTACCGTGACGATTGCACCCAAGATCGTCAGCAACATCGAAATCACGCTGGCCAGTTACCGCAGCGCCGAAGCACCCGAGCACGCCGATTTTCTGGCACAGGCCAACCAGCAAGGCAGCGGCACCGAAGACAAGGCGCTGGCGCCTTCTACTACCCACAAAGCGCCACTGGTCGCCAACAAGATCAACAAGGTTGAGCAGTTCATGAAGGAACGCCCGGTGGAGCCGGTGCCGGTAAAACAGGAAATCATCAGCCGCAAAGGTGGCGAACAGCAAAACAAGCTGGAACCAGTGCCTGACAAAAAAGACGTCAGCAAACTCGACAGCAAATCGCTCGGCGATGCGATGGCGAGTTTGCAGGCGCAACTCGACGTGCAGCGGCAGGAATATGCCAAGCGCCCGAAACGCTACACCATTTCTTCGGCTGCCACGCGCGAGAGCCGTGATGCGCTCTATCTCGACAACTGGCGCAAACGTATTGAAGGCATCGGCAATCTCAATTACCCGGAGGAAGCCAGCAAAGGCGGCATTTACGGCACGCTGCGCCTGATGGTATCGATCAACCCCAATGGCACCATCAACGACATTCGCATTCTGCGCTCCTCCGGCGAGCGCGTGCTGGATGCCGCCGCGATTCACATCGTGCAACTGTCAGCTCCGTTTGAACCCTTGCCGCCCGAGATGCACAAGGACATCGACATACTTGAGATCATCCGCACCTGGCAGTTCCAGCGCGGCAACACCTTTACCAGTTTCTGATTGGATGCTTCCATGACAACCTCCACCACAGCGCCTGCCTTCGACAGTGCCAATTCGCTCAAGGATCACTTCCTGGTGGCGATGCCGAACTTGCGCGATCCGTTCTTCGCCAACAGTGTGGTGTATGTGATGCAGCACAATGAATCCGGCGCCTTTGGCTTGGTGGTCAATCACCCGATGCAGATGCAAATGGATGAAGTGTTCGAACAGCTTGGCATCACCGATTTGCGCCCTGATTCTGCGATGCAAACCGTATTGGCTGGCGGCCCGGTGGAAAAGGAAAAAGGCTTTGTGCTGCACAATGCCGAGCCGAATTGGCCATCGTCAATGGTGCTCAAGCCCGGGCTCACACTCACCACCTCAAAAGAAATTCTCGAAGCAATTGGTCACAACGTAGGGCCGCAGCAATATCTGGTGGCGCTCGGCTGCTCGGGCTGGAATCCCGGCCAGCTGGAACAGGAGATCACTGAAAATTCCTGGTTCACCTGCCAGGCGACCAACGAGATTCTGTTTTCCACCGACTTCGCCAACAAACCCAACATGGCCGCTGCCACGCTCGGCTTCACGATGGCGCAGCTCACCTCCGACGTGGGTTACAGCTAAGCTGATGAGCACAGCACAGCGTTTCTTCGGCATTGACTATGGCACCCGCAAACTCGGCATCGCCGTGGGCCAAACGCTGACCCGCACCGCGATGGGCATCGCGGTAGTGCCGGTGCGCAATGGCGAACCCGACTGGGTGCAACTCGATCAACTGGTAAAGCACTGGAAACCTCAAGCGCTGGTGATCGGCATGCCCTACAACATGGATGGCACCGACAGCGACATCATGGAGCGCGTGAAAAATTTTGCGCAGGGCCTGAGTGAGCGTTATCAACTGCCATGGCATTCGGTGGACGAACGCCTTAGCACACGCGAAGCGCGCGAAATCAGCCGCAACAATGCCGACATGACGGGCAAGCGCTATAACGACAGAGGCCAGGTGGATGCAATGGCAGCACAGTTGCTGCTGGAGTCGTGGTTCGAAAATATGTGAGGCCGCTGCGCAGTCAGCGTGAGCCTTTGTGGGCTGTAGGCCCCATCAATGCCGTGAGTGAGTGCCACTCTTCAACAGTCAGCTCACGATACTTGCCGCTTTCCAGTTCGCCCAGCACGAAGGGGCCGAACGCAATGCGTTTGAGTTTGTTCACCTCATGCCCCACTGCCTTGAACAAGCGTCGCAGCTCGCGGTTCTTGCCTTCGTGCAGCGTGACAAACAGATGCGATTCACGGCCGCTCAGTTTGCGCACTTCCACCTTGCTGGCGCGCAGCACTTCGCCGTCGTCCTGCACACCGTCAACGAGTTTCTTCAATGTTGCTTCTGACACCTTGCCATCAACACTGACCACGTATTCGCGCGGAATGGCATTGACCGGCTCAGTCAGAAAACTGGACAGGCGCGTGTCGTTGGTCATCAACAGCAAGCCGCTGGTTTGCATGTCGAGCCGGCCCACGCCATGCAACTGCTGCAGCGATTCCGGCAGCAGATCAAACACGGTCTTGCGCCCTTTCTCGTCGCTACGCGTAGTGACATAGCCGCGCGGCTTGTGCAGCACGATGCAGCTGCGTTCTCCCTGCTGCAGCAACACGCCATCGAGTGTGAATTGATCACGCTCCGGCACTACTGCCAGTTTCGGATCGCGACTGACGCGGCCGTTGACGGCCAGACGACCGGCTTCGATCCATTCTTGTGTTTGGGTGCGGGAGGCGAGACCGAGTTTGGATAAGGCGCGTACCAAGGGCACGGTGCCTGATTTGGCAGTTGCCGATTTGGAAGTCAAACAATCCCCTGACGTTCGACTTTTTCCTGAATGGCCTTGCTGACAAATGCATTGAGGCTTTCTTCACCAGCAGCGATGGCAGCAAGCCGGTGAAGTTCAGGAGCAATACGCACGTTGAATGTTCCCTTGAATGGAACATTCGGCTCACGCTTTTGCTGTTTGCAACACTGCAAGTAGTCGTCCACTGCTTCCCGGAATGCTTTCTCCAGCGCCTTTACCGTGGTCGCCTCGTAGCTGATCAAATCGCGGATGTAGGCTAGCTTGCCGAACAGACAATGATCTTCGGCGCTGTATTCAACGGTGCCTACGTAACCTTTATAAGTAAGCAAACTCATAACAAACCTTCGCTTTCCAGAATTTCTCTTACCTGCCTGACCACATAGTTTTTCACTTCCTTCTGCGGGTGTGGTCTGTGCAGATTGATAGTCACCAGGCCCTTGGTGAAGCTTACCCGGGAACCTTCAGCCTGAAATTGCTGAAACCCCAGATGCAGCAGCAAGGCCACCAGCTCATCCCATTTGAACTGACTTTCCGCCAGGCGAAATTTCGCCTTCAGCTTTTCCGCTTTGCTCATTGTCATCCCTGACTATTTCGCTAATCCCAACGAATACATCCATTATAGTAGATGCAACTAATTTCAGTTGCATATTTTTTCTCACATCGTTTGGAGATAGCCAACGGAACAAGGTCTAGTTGATGACCTTGCCATCAATACTGACGGCATTACGATCCAACTGATATTGCTTGATGCCAGCCTCGCCTTTTTTGGCGGCCCACTCATTAAGCTCCTCACGCTCACTGACATAGTCGAAGAATGGCACGGCCTGACCACACGAGGTTTGCACCAGGTCGACCTTGAGCTCAAACAACTGACGAGCGCCGGGGTTGGGCGGGAACAACGCATAGAGCTCTGGCCATTCGCTGCTGGTGGGCGTGATTACACGCGCGCTGCCATAGACACGCAGAATCAGCGCCGAGCCGGTGAACGCACAAAACATCAAGGTCATGCGCGGCAGCTCCTGCAGATGGGCCGCCGTCTCGTTGCCACTGCCTGTCACGTTGAGCCACACCACGCGGTTCCTGTCCATCACCCGCAAAGAGTCCATGCCCTTGGGCGACACATTCACTCGCCCGTCGGCAGCAGCGGTGGCCACAAAGAAAATCTTCTGCGCCTCAATGAACTCGCGCAGTGAATCCTTTATTTCTGTGAATCGTTGGCCCATGGCTTGTTCCTTCCACG
This sequence comes from Gammaproteobacteria bacterium, assembly GCA_947377625.1. Classification (GTDB taxonomy): domain Bacteria; phylum Pseudomonadota; class Gammaproteobacteria; order Pseudomonadales; family Pseudohongiellaceae; genus CAILUG01. The sequence goes on from CANCGR010000147.1 coordinate 3,850, forward strand.
CTGATAAAACCAAAACTTATGCTTTGACATGGAATCACAACAACAGTGATATTCACACGCCAAAATCACCACGACAATTTCATCACAATAACAGGGGGCCAGTTCATGAACACCTTCCGTTTGTCTCGCCTGCCGGCAGCGATTGCCGCACTGGTTGTCAGTCTCGGCCTTCACACTGGTGCTTACGCCCAGCAAGCTGAACAACTGGAAGCCATCCTGCAACGCGTGCCGTCGGCACCGCCCGGCATTCCCGCCAAGCCCTTGCCTACACAACCGTGGACCTATGCCACCGGCGAAGGTTTCACCATAGAAGTGCAAGCCATCGGCCGTGGCCTTAGCCATCCGTGGGGTTTTGCGCAATTACCCGACGGCACGCTGCTGGTGACTGAACGCAACAAGGGGCAACTGCGCATAATTCGTAATGGCCAGTTGGACCCAACACCAGTGGCCGGTGTGCCCGCCATAAAAAGCAGCCAGTTCGCCGGCCTGCACGATGTGGTGCTGCATCCTGACTTCGCCAAGAACAAATTGATCTACCTCACTTACAACAAACCCACGCCCGACGGCAAAGCGGTGATGGCCGTGTTGCAAGCCACGTGGGATGGCAAGGCATTGACCAAAGGCAAAGACATTTTTCTGGCCGAAGCTGGAGTGGGTGGCGCCTCGCGTTTGTTGTTTGATGGTCAGGGCCATTTTTATCTGTCGATCTACGGCAGCGGCGCCGACGCGCAGGACTTGAAACAACAACGCGGCAAGGTGCTGCGCCTGAACGAAGACGGCAAAGTGCCCGCCGACAATCCATTCGCGCGCAGCGATGTGGCCCGCCCGGAAATTTACACGCTGGGCCATCGCACTATTCAAGGCCTGCTGCAGCATCCGGTGACCGGCGCCATCTGGAGCCTGGAGATGGGGCCCAACGGTGGCGATGAACTCAACATCATCAAACCCGGCGCCAATTACGGCTGGCCGATAGTAAGTCTTGGCCGTGATTACTCTGGCCCATGGCAAGCGAAGGATTTCAGGAAGGACGGCATCGAGACGCCGATTGTGTACTGGATGCCATCGATCTCGGTGTCAGGCATGACGCTCTACACCGGCGACAAAATTCCCAAGTGGAAAGGTGACCTGCTGGTAGGCGGCCTGCGCATGGGCGAGATTCCCGGCACCGGGCAAGTGCAGCGCATTCGCTTCAATGCCAATGGTGATGAGATTCGGCGTGAGGCGTTGCTGACGGATTTGCATGTGAGGATTCGTGGGGTACATCAGGGCAGTGATGGGTATTTGTATGCGTTGGTGGATGAGGACGAGGCGGCGGTGTTGAGGATTGGGGTAGCGCCGTAGAGTTTCCACAGAGGTTGAGGGCTTATCTTGGCAAGGTGTAGAAGACGCGTGGCAGCATTGGCAAACCCCTCAATTCTTGCCGGGCATTTTCAAATCGCTGAAAGGGCTCCTCACTCCCCGCGCTCCCCGCTTGAGCACATGTGTGTAAATCTCTGTGGTCTTCACATCGCTGTGACCAAGCTGCTCTTGCACGGTGCGAATGTCGGCACCGGCTTCCAACAAATGGGTAGCGAAGGAATGCCGTAGGGTGTGGCTGGTCACATCTTTCATGATGCCAACCTCGGCCGCCGCACGTTTCAACAATTTGTTGATAGAGGATTCATCTATGTGATGTCGCCGAACATTGCGTGTGCCTGGCTCTTCGCTAAGGCAGGTAGCGGGAAACAGGTATTGCCAATTGACGCTGCGATTGGCGCCTGGGTATTTGAGTGCCAGCGCGTTCGGCAGCCACACCCCGCAATAGTCAGGGTTTGCGGCATCTTCTTTCAGCAACAGCTTCACGCGTTGAATTTGATTCAGCAAATGGGGAAACAACTCTGGCGCAATCGTCACAATACGATGCTTGCCACCTTTGCCACTCCACACCCGCACCGAGCTATGATCGAAATCAATGCTGTTAACGCGCAGCCGCACCGCCTCTATGCGCCGCAAACCGGAACCATAGAGCATGGCCGCCAGCAGCCAGGTGCTGCCACTGAGCCGCTTGAGCACCGCCGCCACTTCGACACGCGAAAGCACAGTCGGCAATTTACGTTGGCGTGTGGCCTTGTTAAAGGCGCCAAGTTCACCCAAGGGCTTGTTCAAATATTTGTTGTAGAGATAGGCCAACGCATTGAGCGCAATCTTTTGCGTGGCCACTGACACATGGCGGTCGTTGGCGAGGTAGGACAAAAAACTCATCACCTCATCTGTGCCCAGTTCCTTGGGGTGACGCTTTTGATGAAAGCGGATGTAAAAGTGAATCCAATACAGGTAACTATCAACAGTTCGCTTGCCGTAGTGATGCGCGAGCATGTGGCGCGACAGCGCCTCTATAAAGGGGGAAGCAGCCATAAACGAGTCCTTTCGTAAAAATTAAAGCGGCACCCCCAACATAGTCATAAGCGGCCCTTTTCTCCAATCTATTTAGGGCCGTGCGCTCTTTTGCACATGCCATGAAGAAAATGGGGAAATTAAAACTAGAAAAAACAGAGAGCTGTGAAGTAAGCTCAGACCAAATGAACAATAAAAAGGCCACCTGCTAATAGTGATTAAAAGGCCGGCGGCCTTTTAAAACATACTGTTAAGTGTTTGGAGTAGTGCATGGAAGCTAGTGAATACGTTTACCCCAGTAGGAAGGCCGAAATTGCTTTTTGGCTCGCTATCATCGTTCTTCTTCTGGTGCTATTTTCCTTAAAACCGGCTATCAATTTTTTAGCCCCACCAGAGAGCGCCAATGCCACGCCGGAAC
>CANCGR010000148.1 GCA_947377625.1 Gammaproteobacteria bacterium
GCCGTGCTGAGGTCAGCACCTACCCGGCCACGATCGCCCAGCGTTCGTGGTCTTTCCAGCGCCCTTTGATCTTCAGATAGCGGGGCGAAAAGCCCTCTTTGGAGAAGCCGCAGGCTTGGGCCAAGGCCAGCGATGCCACGTTGTCGGGCTGGATATTGGCTTCGAGGCGATGCAGCTTGAGCGTCTTGAAAGCGTGGCGCATGACCAACTGCAACCCCTCCTTCATAAAGCCCTGACGTTCATGCCCGGCAAACACGTAGTAACCAAGATAGGCGCTGCGGAACAAACCGAAGATCATGCCGGTGATGCTGATAACACCGACGATGGCCTGGGTGTCGTTGCGGCAGACCAACAGCGCCTGGCTGGACGGCTGCGCCATGCGCGCGAGCCAGGTATGAAACTCGGAAGGAAATCTGGGCGTGTGGGTCCAGCTCTGGTGGAGTGAGCGGCTTTGCAGTGCAGATGTCAGAAACTCCTCTTCATCGGCCAACGTGGGATAACGCAGGCTTACCTGCTTGCCGGCATAGAACACGCCGCTTGCAGGCGCTTTTTCAGGCTTGCGCAGCATCGTCGCCGGCCCGGGGCGGCATCATCATTTGGCGTTCCACTCGTAAACACTGACTATTGATGAATGGGAAGTATGCACCGGGTCGGCAAACGCAATGGCTTTGGCCGCCTCAAGATTTTCAGCACGAATCAGATAAGCGCCGCCGGATTTGTCAGTAAACGGCCCGGCCAGCTCAAGATTGCCACTGTGCCGCAAACGCTCCAGAAAAACTTTATGAGGCTCAATGATGGCAGCCTGAAAATGCGGAGTGCGGATTGTCATAACCAGATAACGAAGCATTGGTTTTCCTTTATGCCTGGCCATTGTGAAAGGCGATTTCAATCAAACGATGAAATTCAAAAATTTGTCGGCAAGTGCTGTGGTTCTTTTTGCAATTAATCCTGACCGTGTCATCGTCACATGCAAATGATCGATATCAACAAGACCACAGGCAAACAAATCTTTCCATAACTGGTCATAAAGCGCCTGCTTGCCCTGAAGGCTTGGCACACTATGCTCAACAATGACGCTTAGCTTGCCGATTTTCATGCGTGGCGGCTGCGGTGACTGGAATGCTTTCAAAACTTGCAGATGCAGCTCGGTAAAGCGGTCGACCATGTTCAGGAAAACATGTTGCATCGTCTCATCAGGAGCCTGGCCTTTGGCAATATTCACAATTCCGTTGCGCAACGCTTCCAGCTTCTCTTTGCTGTGGGTGCGCAGCGCAAGTTGCGAAGCATACAGCGCTGCAGAGACAAAGGTTTCGTTGTTTTGCAAGGTCGCAAGTGCAAGACCGTTTTTCTCAAGCTGTTTAAGTTTTTCTCCAACATCCGCCATCCACTCTTTCTGTCTTCTGTCGAGTGAGGGGTGAACAGCTGCCTGGAAAAGTTCAAGGGCAGAGCCGCCAAATACTGGCCGAGCAGCTTTGGCAGTTGGTTGCTTTACAACGACCGTGGATTTTTTAGCTGGTTTTGATTTTTGTTTGCTAGTAGCCATAGCTGTATCTCCCGATGTGCTCCAATATTTTTTTTAGTGTGCTTGCCTGCGTTTTCAGACAGAGGCTAAAGTGGGCCACTGCGTTCTGCAAGTTTGTTTTTGCAATAGCCCTTCAATCCTCATCCCGAAAAAACTCTTCCTTGAAACGATGAATCCTTCTGCGATCCTGTTTGCTGGGGCGGCCGCTGTGATCGGGCATCATCGCATTCTGCGCTTTGCGTAGTGCGCTCGCGGCTTCGCGGCTGGCGATGCTGGCAGGCGTTTCTTCGTACAAGCGCGCTGCTTCCGGCGCGCCGCGTCGATGTTCGTCAACGGCTTTGACGATCACGGTTTTTTCGTCGAAGCCCTGACGTATCTTCAGTTCGTTGCCCGCTTCCAGTTCGCGGCTGGCTTTGCAGCGTTCGCCGTTGCAATGCACTTTGCCGCCTTCAATTGCAGCTTTGGCGAGAGAGCGGGTTTTGAAGAAGCGCGCGGCCCACAGCCATTTGTCGACACGCACTCGTGCAGGGCCAGCGGCAGTATTTTCAGCAGGCTTGTTCATGCGTTCATGATTTCATCAAAGTGGATGATGCCGGGAAATTCGGAAGTTGGGCGCACCGGCTGCGTGGTGTCTGGCTGCAGCACTTGCAACAGATGCGGCAGGCCTTGTGCGGAGGCGGCGCGCAATACATTGAGGCTGTCGTCGATAAACAGGCTGCGCTGATAGTCGAGTCCGGCCTCGATCTGCAGCTTGCCCCAGAAGCCGTCATTTTCTTTAGCCAGTTGCAGCGTGTGTGAACTGTAGCGGGCGTGCAGATACTGGCCGAGGCCGGAAGCTACCAGTTTGAGTTCGAGGGCTTTGGGGTGGGCGTTGGTCACCAGGATGCAGCGCTTGTTGAGCTTGTGCAGGAACTGCAGAAATTCCATGGCGCCGGGGCGGAACTTCACTTTGTCCTGCACCTGCAGTTTCAGCGCTTCCACATCCATGCCGATGGCCTGGCTCCAGTGGTCCACGCAATACCAGTTGAGCGTGCCATGCAGTGAGTCGGAAAACGCCTGCAGCCACGTCAACGCAGCTTCAGGTGTCATGCCGGTTTTCTCGGCATAGCGCAGCGGCAGATACTCCAGCCAGAAGTAATTGTCATAGCGCAGATCGAGCAGCGTGCCGTCCATGTCGAGCAGAACGGTATCGATCCGGGACCAGTTCACCATGTGTAGGCCTTTCCTCTTCTATAATGGCGGCATTATAGAGAGATTGTGTCGCATCCTTGAGAACCTTGCATGACTTCATCCGCTTTGTTGCCCGCTGTCATTGATCTGTGTAAACAGGCCGGCGCTGCCATCCTCGCCATCTATCATGGTGGCGCAATAGCTGTGAGCCACAAGCCCGATGAGTCACCGCTGACGGCTGCGGACCTGGCGGCACATCAAATACTCACGGCTGGTTTACAGGCGTTGACGCCCGACATACCAGTATTGTCAGAAGAATCTGCCAGCGTGCCGTGGAGTGAGCGTCAGCAGTGGTCGCGTTACTGGCTGGTGGACCCGCTCGACGGCACCAAGGAATTCATCAAGCGCAACGGCGAGTTCACCGTCAACGTGGCTTTGATTGAAGACGGCGTGCCGGTGTTGGGGGTGGTTTATGTGCCGGTACTCGGCTGGTGTTATGCCGGTGTGATAGGCGAAGGCGCCAGCGTCGAAAAAGCAGGGCGCACCACTGCCATACACGTGTCCCCGCTGCCGGCTCATCAACCCAGGCTGCGTGTAGTTGCCAGCCGCAGCCATGGTGGCGAGCTGCTGGAAGCGTGGCTTGCGCGCGCGGAGCGGGATTATCAGCAAATTGAGCTGCTCAGCATGGGCAGTTCACTCAAGATATGTCTGGTGGCCGAAGGCAAGGCCGATATCTATCCGCGACTGGCGCCTACTTGTGAGTGGGATACGGCGGCGGCACAAGCCGTGCTGGAAGCGGCAGGCGGCACGCTGGTGGATGTGAGCGGTAATATCTACCGTTACAACCGCAAATCAGACCTGTTGAATCCGCATTTTTTTGCGATCGGTGACAATGACTCAGCGCTGGCGCTGGTCTTGCTCTGATCCGTTCTGTAGTTGGAGTAACGCTTGATGAAGTTAAGCAGTAAAGCGGGCTTGTGCACGGTTGTCGATGTTGCGGCCTTGGTATGTGTGTTTGTGGTGCTCATCATTCCCAACCGGCTCGAATGGATCACTCCCGGTTCCTTCATGTTTCTGCCGCTTGAATTGATCGTTGCCGGTTTGTTGTTGCTGGTGCCGGGTGGCACAGGTCGCGCACTGCGCGCTTTGTTGGCAGTGCTGCTCGCCATCGGGCTGGTATTCAAGGTAGCCGATCTCATTGTTTACGAAGTGTTCTCACGCCCCTTCAATCCGGTGTTCGATCTGTATTTGCTGGACGATGGCTTGCGGCTGGTAACGGGCGCCTTTGGCCGTATCGATGCCATCGTGCTGGCGCTGCTGTTGTTGTTGGTGTTCGCGCTGATCTTTCTGTTTGCGTTTGTAGTGTTGGGTCGCCTGCAACAACGCTTGCAGCAGACCCCACGCTATCCGTTGCCAGCTTTGGGCGGCTTGTTCGGCTTGTGGGTTGCGCTGCACCTGGCCGGCTTCCCGCGTGTGAATACCTATTTCCACGACGAATTCATTGAGCATGTTCATGCAATCTTCGACAGTTTGGAAGACATCAAGACCTTCGCTGCCACGGTGAACAACGACAAGTTTGCCTCCACCAGTGGCGAGCAGTTGTTCAACAAACTGCGTGGCAAGGATGTATTGGTGATCTTCGTTGAATCCTATGGCCGCACGGTGTTCGATGATGCCGAGTTTGCCAAAGAGATAAAGCCAAGTCTGGAACAAGCCAATGCCCAGCTTGCCATCAATGGCTTGCAGTCCCGCACCGCCTATCTCACTTCACCCACCGTGGGTGGCATCAGTTGGCTCGCTCACGGCACTCTGTTGTCGGGGCTGTGGATCAACAGTCAGCTGCGTTACGACAGTCTGGTGCTCAGCGAGCGCCCAACGCTCAATCGCCTGTTCAAACGCGCTGGCTGGCGCACACTCGGCGTGATGCCGGCCATCAGCATGGCGTGGCCCGAAGGCCAGTATTTCGGGTTTGACCAGATCTACAACGCCGGCAATCTGGGCTACAAGGGGCTGCCCTTCAACTGGATTACGATGCCGGATCAGTTCGTGATGGCGGCATTGCAAGGCAATGAACGCGGCGCAGGCCCACGCCCGCCAATCATGGCGGAAATCGCACTGATCTCATCGCATGCGCCGTGGACGCCAATCCCTGAGTTGATCCGTTGGGATGAAGTGGGCGATGGCACCGTCTTTAATGGCCAAGCCGTGGCCGGCCCGGATCCCGATGAGGTGTGGGAAGACACCGGCCGCATCCGCGAGCAATACCGCAAGTCCATTGATTACGTGATGAACACACTGGCCTCCTATGCAATCCAGTTTGGCGACGACAATCTGGTGATGCTGGTGGTCGGCGATCACCAGCCGGCGCCGTTGGTCACCAACGACAGCCCCTCCAACGAGGTGCCAGTGCATATCATTGCGCGTGATCCGGCTGTGTTTGAGGCGATTGCCGACTGGCATTGGAGCGAAGGGCTGGTGCCGGCCAACGACGCACCGGTATGGCGTATGGACACCCTGCGTGACAGGTTCGTGGAAGCGTTTTCAAACCCGTGAAGGTTGCATCCACCAAGGGCCACGGGCATAGTGCGCGTGGCCGGCCCTGGAGCCAGCTACTCATTCAATCCTCCGGGAATCACCCTATGAACAAGAAGTTTTTCCTGATCTCTTTTCTGCTGAGCGTACTTATGTCTACCACTGTGCAAGCGCAAAACTACGGACCCAACATCTCTCTGGAACAGGCCAAAGTTGTGCTGGCAGCGGCCGAAGCCGAAGCCCGCAAACAAGGCTGGCCGATGGCCATTGCCGTTGTGGATACGGCCGGCAACCTGGTGGCGTTTTCCAAGCTCGACAACACCCAGATTGCCAGCGTCAAAATCTCGCAGGGCAAAGCCAATTCGGCAATTGGTTTCAAACGCCCCACCAAAGCCTTGCAGGATGCACTGGAAAAAGGCGGTGTGAATCTGCGCGTATTGAGCCTTGAAGGCGCAGTGCCGGCCGAAGGCGGTATCCCGCTGGTGCAAAATGGCATGATCATCGGTGCCATCGGTGTGTCAGGCATGGCATCCGATCAGGATGGTGTCGTGGCCACTGCCGGCGCTGTTGTCATCAAATAAGCGCGCTGCTGCCTGAATTTGCTTCGGCAGCATTGCGCTGTATGCCGATCAGCACTGGGAGTTCAAGCTCTCAGTGCTGATCCGGTTCTATCAAGTCCTCCTCCGAAATCCTCTGTCATCCAGTAAAAATCAATCTGATGCTTACGCTATTCTGTGATCCTGGAATCAGATAGCCGTGACTTCAATCATTCATTTTTTTCATCTTCCTTGAGTGTTGGTTAGCGAACAAACTCTTCGCCGTCCTTGGCGCATGATGACTCACTGACAATGCCAAAGGAGAATATTCGATGAACAAATCAATGATTGCAGGAACAGTGTTGGGCGTAGTGGTTGCTACCGCCGGCGTCGCGTTTGCAGGTTACAAAATGACCGCTCATGATGAATATGCCCAAGTGGTTGATGTCAGCCCTGTCAGTAAAACCACACAGATTCCGCACGAAAAATGCGTGGACGAGCAAGTCACTCACACTAAAGAAATCCAGGACGAGCACCGTATTGCCGGCACCGCTTTAGGTGCAGTGATCGGCGGCGTAGTGGGTCATCAGATTGGTGGCGGCAAAGGTCAGGATCTGGCAACCATCGCTGGTGCGGTAGGTGGAGGCTATGCTGGCAACAAAGTGCAGCAAAGAAATCAGGCAAACAATACCTACACTACCGTTGAGCAGCGCTGCCACACTGAAACCAGCAGCGAGACAAAAGTCACCGGGTATGAGGTGAAGTACAAACTTGATGGCAAGATCAATACTGTCCACATGGATCACGATCCGGGTGAGCGTATCCCCGTGCAGGATGGTCTATTGCGGCTGGAGCAATAACAG
>CANCGR010000149.1 GCA_947377625.1 Gammaproteobacteria bacterium
GCCATCAACAAAATGGACTTGATGAACTACGACGAAGCGGTATTCGAGCGCATCTGCAAAGACTATCTGTCGTTCACCAATGATCTTGAAACTGGCGCGATCACTTTCATCCCGATATCCGCGCTTAATGGTGACAATGTCGTCAACGCCAGTGAATTCATGCCTTGGTACACAGGCCCGACGCTGATGAACATCCTGGAAAACGTGAAAATTGCTGCCGATAAAAACTTCGAGGATTTCCGCTTCCCGGTGCAGTATGTCAATCGCCCCAATCTGAATTTTCGCGGCTATTGCGGCACCATCGCGTCAGGCGTAGTACGCAAAGGCGACACGCTTATGGTGTTGCCGTCAGGCAAAAGCAGTCGCGTGAAATCAATCGTTACGCAGGATGAAGAGCTGGAATCGGCATTCACCCCAATGGCAGTGACGCTGACGCTTGAAGATGAAATCGACATAAGTCGTGGCGATCTGCTCATCCACAATGACAATGTGCCCATCGTCAGCGATCTGGTTACGGCAACTGTCGTCTGGATGAGTGATGAGCCGATGCTGCCCGGCAAACAATACAGCTTCAAGCACACGACCCGCATGCTGGGTGGCCATATCCGCACCATTCACCACAAGATCGATGTTAATACGCTGGAACACCAAAGCACCCCTTCACTGGCACTGAACGAAATTGCCGTGTGTGACATTAATTTCAATCAACCTCTGCATTTTGATTCCTACAAGAAAAATCGCAGCATGGGTGCCTTCATCGTGATTGACCGGCTCACCAATGTCACCGTTGGTGCCGGCATGATTGAAGGTACTAATCCGACACTGCCTGCTCATCCACACAGTCATGGCCATGTCACCCCGGAAGAGCGCGCAGCGCGCTATGGCCAGCAACCAGTCACCATCATATTTGTCGGCCTGTCCGGCTCTGGCAAATCCACTTTGGCACACACACTGGAACGCAAATTGTTTGACATGGGGCGCGTCAGCACAGTGCTGGATGGAAAATCCATGCGCCTGGGCTTGAGCAAGGACCTTGGCCACGACGCAACTGGCCGCGCAGAAAATCTGCGCCGCAGCGCCCATATCGCGCGTTATCTGAATGAATCCGGCCTGATCTGCTGCGCCGCTTTTGTGGCTTCAAGTGCCGAGGCGCGCGCGCAGGCTGTCAGCGTCATCGGCAAGCAGAATTGCATTGTGGTCTACCTGGATGCTCCGCTGGACGTATGCAAGCAGCGCGACCCAAGCGGTCTTTATGCGGCAAGCACACATCTATCCACGGGTAACGTGCCGGGAATTTCCTTCCCGTATGAAGCACCCACCGATGCTGATCTGGTGCTGGCGACAGACAAGCTGGGCATCAACGAATGTATTGAACAGGTGATGCAGCTGTTGAAGAACCGCAAATCGATCTAGCTGCGCGCTCAGAAAGGCAGACTCAGGATTGGGGACAAAAAGCCAGCAGGAAGTCTTCGACCGCTTCCGTGCAATGCTGCTTGATTTCCGGTTCTGTCGGTTTGGCGAGCACACCACATTCCCGCTGCAGCACTGCTCTATGCAATACGAGTGACAAAAAGTAGCGGCTCAGCTTGTCTATCGGGAAAGCTGCGACGGGTTTGTAGTATTCGAACAACTGGATCAAATTTCTGTAGGCAGTATCAGGGCCGGCAGTGTAGTAATTGCTTCCCACTTTCGAACCTTTGGCTGACATCTGGAATACCAATCTGCGCAACGCCAATGTGCGATCTGTTGATACCAGGCGCAAAGTAGCTTCAGCAACTTTGAACAAAGCTTCTTTGAAACTCTCCCCCTGGTAATTGTTGGTTGTTTCCAGCATGCCATTGCCATAGAACGACAGCTCTCGCTCCACCACGGCCATGAACAAGTCTTCCTTGCTGCCAAAATACCGGTAGATGGATTCTTTGGAGATGCCCGCCTCTCTGGCCATGACATTGATGCTGGTGCCATCGAATCCTTTGCTTAGAAAGTTTTCACTGGCGATGTCCAACACCTCTTCGCGCTTGTCTGCACTGCGGGGCTTTAATTTGGCTACTTCGGAGTTCATCACGTACTCAAAGATCAAGGCATGCCCTGGAAGGTGCAGGCACGTTAGAGGTCGCGCATCTTAAGACAAAATTTTGCCAATTGTGAAATTAAACAGAAAAATGCTTGACTGAAATATTGCAAGCGCCTAGCATTCACACCGTACCGTTCGGTTCGGCAAAACACTTTGCAAACTTGGCGAGTAAGACGAGTAGCGAGTAGGTAGAAAGTGCCTTATCCGTACTTGGAAAAGTTGAAATCGCAAGATCCGGGGCTGACAGGGTTTCTGTCAAAGCCATCATTACTGAAGTTTGTAGTAGTTTTGATGGCTTTGACAGCAATCGCTAAAGACCCCTCTGAAAGGCCTCGGAAGAGCAGTTTAATTCCGAGGCTTTTTTTTATCTTCAGAAACGGTAGCCCGCATTGAAATACACGCTGCGCGGCTCGCCTACAAAATACCTCTCCACACCAAAGGCGATATCAGCACGTTCAGCGTAGTCGCGATCCAGCAAATTGGTGATATTGACGCCGTAATTCCAGTGCGCATTCACATCCACCTGATAGCGGAGATTCAGCAATTCATGGCCTGGATATCTGGCAGCAGGGGTATTGGTTTCATCGGTGTAATAAGCCCCCATGTGCACCCATTCCAACTCGGCATTGCGGTTGGCACTCTTCCAGCGTAATTGAGCACTGCCCATCACACGTGGTGCCGTGTCGATGTCGAGGCCTTCGAGCTTGAGGGTGCCGGGGTTTACGTTGCCTTGGTAGGTGTGGCGCGCATTGGTCATCGCCAGCAAAAACGACCAAGCATCAGTGAACGCATATCCACCATTGATTTCTATGCCTTGATGCTCAGTCTCGGCACCGCTGATATTGATGCGGTTGCTGTCCTGGATAATGACGTTTTTCTTTCTCATGTGAAACACAACAACACCATAACCCAGTTTGTTCAGGCTACCGCGCAAGCCCACTTCTGCACTGCGCGCTTTTTCTGACCCTAAATCGGCGACATTCTGGGTGCCCTGCAAGCGATAAATCTCGTTGGTATCCGGCGCGCGGAACGCATTGGAGATATTGGCGTAGAACTGGCTTGATGCAGTCAGATCATGAATCCATCCCAATTGCACAGATGAATTATGAAAGCTGTCCGAGCGATCGGCAGGACGATTGAATCGGCAGCCACCATTGGTGCAGGGAACGCCGTTATCCTTGGTGCGACCGTCAATCATGTTGTTGTCATATTCGTATTTCAGATTTTCAAAACGCACACCGAGGCTCAATTCATCCTTGTCGCCCAAACGGTATTTCAGTTGGGCAAAGGGAGAAATGAGATTGGCATCCACCTGGTAATCATAATGTTTGCCGATCGGGATCGTGGCCACAATTGCGGCAGAGCCGACAGCAGCAGCTTTCTGCGTCTCACGCAAATAACCGGTAGTGGTTTCTGCATCAACGCCAGCCTGCCACGAAAAATTATTGTTCTTGCCCGACAACATGCTCATCAACCCGAACGAACGTTGTCCGTTTTCCTCCAACGGAGTGCCCGGCAGAAAATGCTGCAGGAAGATCATGTCAGTTTTGCGGAAATACGGAGTGATCGAGACATTGGCAAAATCAGTCTGCCATTCAATACGGCTGCTCAGCCGGTAGGATTTGGCATCACGGAATGATTCAGGGTTGGGATTTACGCGCTTCAGATTTTCATCCTTGTAGGCGTCATGGCCGGTGATAAACCCTGCGGTTTCCTGATTGAGATTGGTGAAATTGAAGGAGTTGCTGACTTTGAAATTGGCAGCGGTATAAACATGCTGCAAGGCGAGCTTCTGCTGGTCAAGGCCAGAGTCATTCTTGTAGCCGCCATCGCTGGTGCCATTGAAACTGACGCGGTAGCCATTGGCGCCAACGGTATTACTGGTGGTGCCTCTCACCCGATTGTAATTGTGCGGGCCCAATTCATAGGCAACACTGGTGTCACCGGTCGCGCTGACTGGAGTGCTGAGCACGTTGATGGCGCCATGGATCGCATTGGCACCGTAAAGCACGCTGCCTGGCCCCCGGATTACTTCAATCGCGCCAGCCTGTTCAGTATTGGCTTCAAACATTTCGTTGACGTTGCAGAAGCCAACCGCACGCAGCGGGATACCGTCTTGCGCCATCTGGAAGGCACCGCAGCTGCCGGCACCCGACAAAACCGGTGATCTGATCGCCGTGAGACTCTCTTGACCATTGCCCCGGCTGATCCACGTGCCCGGCACACGCGCAAGATCTTCGCTGACATGAGTGGCGCGAATATTGTTGAGATCATCCCCGCCTACCACCGAAATACTGGCCGGCACGTCACGTAGTTGGCTCTGCTGGCGATCAGCAGAAACCACAACGGTTTCCAGCACGCTTTGCTGCGCCAGAGCAGCAGAGCTGGCATTGACCACAATGATGCCCACTGCGAGCAATTTGAGCCGGGGATTAGCAGAACGCATTTACTGGATTCCTTTAAAAGTACGAGAAAAAACGCTGTGACTTCCAATGGCCTTGCCATAGCGAAGGCCGGGTAAAGTAATTGACCCCCCATAGCGTTGCAATGCAGATTTTCTGTATACCGAACCCGCCTGTAGCTAATACCATTGCGCAAATTTTGTGAACATAACGAGCTCCCATGTCTTATTTGCGCGAACAGTCCGAAGGCCTTTTATTCCAGCTACACCACATAGCCCAACTAGATGAATTGTGCGAACTGGCACCCTTCACCCATGCCGACCAGGACACCGTCACGGCCCTGCTGGAAACAGCCGCAGATTTTGCCGCTGACCAGTTGCTGCCGCTGGCCGCCAGTGGCGACCGTGAAGGCTGCCAGCTGCACAGCACAGGTGTGCGTCTGCCAGCAGGCACGGCGCAAATTTACCGCGACTGGTGCGAGCTCGGTTTTCCCTCGCTGGGCTTGCCAATGGAAATCGACGGCCTGGGTTTGCCACGCGTAGTGGTGAGTGCTGTGCAAGAGCTGTGCGATGGCGCCAACCTGGCCTTCGGCATGCTGTGCATCAACTTGCGCTGCGCCGCATTGGCCATTCTTAAAAGCGCCAACGCTTCACAACAAGCGCGCTGGCTCAGTGGGCTTGTCACCGGCAACATCTCCTCAACCATTGTTATCAGCGAATCGCAAGCCGGCTCGGATGTAGGCAGGATCTCCACCACTGCACAACCGCAAGCCGATGGCAGCTATCAGCTGAACGGTTCGAAAATCTGGATTTCCTACGGCGATCACGATGCCACCACCGACATTCTTCATCTGGTGCTCGCCAGAATTCCCGGCGCAGATATCGGCAGCCGTGGCCTGAGTTTGTTTGCCGTGCCCAAAACTCTTGCAGGCGCGTCCAATGGTGTGAGCGTGTTGCGGCTGGAACACAAGATGGGGCTGCACGCTTCGCCGACCTGCGTACTTGAATTCAACGCTGCCCACGGCGAATTGATCGGCGAACAAGGCAAAGGCTTGCAAGCCTTGTTTGTAATGATGAACAACATGCGGTTGGCAGTTGCTGTGCAAGGAGCCGCCATCGCCAATGCCGCCACCTTGCAGGCGATCGCCTATGCGGCCGAGCGTCCGCAAGGCGGCTCACCACTCGCGCCGGCCATCAACATCATCGAACATGCCGATGTGCGCCGCATGCTGCTGGAGATGACCGCAGAAAGTGAACTCATGCGCGCCTTGTCATTGCGCATCGCCAGTTTTCTGGATAAAGGCGAAGGATTGGCAGCAGCAGGCGATGCTGAAGGCCAGCAATGGCAAAACCTCGCCGAACTCATGCTGCCGGTTGCGAAGACCTATAACGCCGAGACGGCATTCACGGTGGCTAATCTCGGCATTCAGGTGATGGGCGGCTACGGCTATACCAACGACTATCCGATGGAACGCATGGCACGCGATATCCGCGTTGCTGCCATCTATGAAGGCACCAGCGGCATTCAGGCCATGGATTTTGTGAAACGCAAAGTGCTGGGCGACAACGCAGCGACCTTCAACAAGTTATTGCTGATCATCAATGAATCCATGCAAGCGGGCACCAGCCCGTTTCAGGCTTGCTGGACATCAGTGCACGACACACTGAAAACCAAAACCAGCTCACTGCTGGCAAAAGCCAAACAAGAACCCAAAGCACTCGAAGGCGGCGCTTACGCGATGCTGCAACTGACTGCTGTCGCGCTGCATTGCTGGAACGGCCACAGCCTGTTCAGCGCTGCTTCTGATGCCGTGCCGACCCAGCAACGATTACGGGCTGCACTGGCCTATTTTGCTGCCAGTGTCACTGTCAAGGCAGCACTGTGGGCCAGCCGAATCGAAACTGAAATCCCCGCAGTTTATTACGCCAAATAGGATTTGATCTTACCTACCCTATTCGCTAAGTTACTGCGGCTGCTTTCGCAGATGCCAGTTACGCAAAACCAGAAAAATCGTTACGGAGCCTCTCATGCAAGACTATCAACTGTTTATTGACAACGCTTATACCCCTTCTGCTGCAGGGACCTACAGCGATGACATGAACCCTGCCACCAACACCGTCTATGCCCGCGTCCAGAACGCCGGCAA
>CANCGR010000150.1 GCA_947377625.1 Gammaproteobacteria bacterium
GCATCAGCGAAACTGCGCTGGCGCTCCTGATAGACCTTCAAATAGCTGCGATCCAGTACGATCTGGTATTGCCGCGCATTGCGCTCCATCGCAGTGGCCTGCTCTATGATCACGCGCACGGCTTCGGTGCCAGAGGCTGACTGGTTCAACACCCACTGGCTGCGTTCACCCAGTGCATTGATCTGACGCGCGTTGATGAACAAGGCGACGATCAAAATGCCGGCCACCGTCAAAAAGCCGGTGACCGTCAATTGCAGGATGGAGCGTGGTTTGATGGATAGTTTGTTGAGTAACATGGGGGCGACTCTACCATAGACCCCACAGGCCCTTCATGAGCTATACCTTAATGTCGCCGGCTGAACTCAGCCGTTATTTCGCCCGTATTGGCTATCACGGCTCGCCACAAGCTGATCTGGCCACACTGCACGCATTGCACTACCTGCATCCACTGGCCATCCCTTTTGAAAACCTCGACAGCTGGTGTGGCCGCACACCGACGCTGGATGAAACTGCTGTGTTTGCCAAGCTGGTAGATGGCGGCCGTGGTGGTTACTGCTTCGAACACAATCAACTGTTCCTGCGTGCACTGCTGACGCTTGGCTTGGGCGCACAAACACTGGCAGCTCGCGTGATCGTGCCCGCACAGCAAACACCGCGCACTCACAAGGTATTGCTGGTACAGACCAATGAAGGCGCATGCCTCACCGATGTCGGCTTCGGCGGCATGACAATGACTGCACCGCTGCAGTTATCGATGCAGGGCGAACAAGCAACACCGCATGAACCCTGGCAGATAGAAAAAATCGCCAATGAATATCTGGTGAGTGCCAAGGTAAAAGCCGAGTGGTCAGCAAAATTCCGCTTCAGCCTGGAACCACAAACTGCCAGAGACTACGACATGGCCAACTGGTTTGTCGCAACCCACCCCGCCTCAATCTTCACCAATGATCTGATCGCGGCACGGGTGACCGCTGAAGGGCGCTATGCCTTGCTCAATACGCGGCTTATGTTCCACCGCAACCACCACAGCTCCGAGCAACGTGACCTCACCTCACCGGCTGAACTCAAACAAGTGCTCACGCAGGTATTGGGTATCAACCTCACATCCATCACCGGGCTGGACGCAAAACTGGCCAAGCTTTTCGCTGCCGACTGAGTAATACTTTGCAGCACCTTATCAACTGTTGAGTCAGCGACCATGAGCAATGCCAACCGACACTACCGCTACTACGACCTGCTGATGGCTTCCTTCGTCACGGTGCTGCTGTGCTCCAACCTGATAGGCACAGCCAAAGTGGGTTATGTCAGTTTTCCATTTACGTTGCCGTTGCTGGGCGACAACCTGAGCTTCGGCGCAGGCAACCTGTTTTTCCCGCTCGGTTACATCTTTGGCGATGTGCTGACTGAGGTCTATGGCTATGCACGCGCCCGCAAAGTGATTTGGGCCGGCTTCGGCGCGATGATCTTTGCTTCTGCCATGGCATGGGTCATCGTGCACCTGCCACCTTCACCGAATGAGCCCTTCAACTTGCAGGTGCAACCCGCCGTTGAAGTGTTATTCGGCAATACCTGGCGCATCGTGCTGGGTTCGATTGTGGCGTTCTGGGCTGGTGATTTCGTCAATTCCTTTGTGATGGCCAAAATGAAAGTGCTTACGCAAGGGCGCATGTTGTGGACGCGCACTATTGGCTCAACCGTTGTCGGGCAGGCGGTGGACAGTTTGTTGTTCTATCCGATTGCGTTCGGGGGCATCTGGAGTTTTGATACTTTGCTGGCGGTGGTGATCTTCAATTGGGGGTTCAAGATCACTGTGGAGGTTGTGATGACTCCACTCACTTATTGGATAGTCAACAAGTTGAAGAAAGCAGAGGGTGAGGATTATTTTGACAAGGATACTGATTTCACGCCTTTCTCTTTGAAGGTTTGATTTGCGTTGTTCATCGTAGTCGGGCTTCCAAATGCAGCGCAAGATTCAATGATATAAACCTCTAACGTCGCCATAAGCGAAGCGGAGTCTATTGCATCCGTTTTGATGACATTGTTAAGGAGCATTGACCACATACCGCTGCACAATCTCGGCTCCATCTTTGATCTCTGACTTCAACCTGCCGCCATTGGCCATGATCATGCGTGCTGAAGGCAAATTATTCTTGTGACAGTGAATATGGATCTCCTGGATTCCTCGCTCCACTGCCTGCTCTAGGGTGGCCCGCAACAGATACTTGCCAAGCCCATTGCCTCGCCTGGCAGGTCTTATCCCGAGCCCAATATGTCCACCAGCCCGCGCAATGCGATCATTCAGATAGTGTCGGAGGTTGGACACCCCTACCAATTCGTTGTCATCTACTAACCAGTAAGTGCTCGAGGGAACGAAGCCATCCGGTATGTCAGTGCCATTTCTGAATCGCTCCAGTTTGGCCAGCAACGCCTGGAAGTTGGCATGATCAAAGCCGAGTGGAAACGGATATCGTTTCTCATCGCCAAGCTCATGGATATATTCCCGGTAACTAGCTTCGTAGTCTGGATTTGGGAGTATCAACTGCACCCGATCATGCTCCTTATTTTTATAGTGAGGGGTCTCTTTATCTTGAACAACAGCTGAAACCCTTGATTTCCAAATCAGTCGCCAGTATTCCATTCAACCAGCGGAATGCCACTCAACGCAAAAGCAATAATCCAGGCTCAAATCCTTAGGGCAAGGATCAATACCTGTTTCGTTCATGCGAAATATATTGCAGCCAGAAACTCCAGCTAATTGCTGAATTCATTTCAGGGCAGAAGAATTACGCGATGAACTTGAGAGCCTGGAGCGGGCGCAGGGTGCAGCGACGTCTTCGGCCATGGATGGCCGAAGTTAGCCTACAGGGATGTATTCACGGCGGGTCGCGGAACCCTGCGCCCGCTCCAGGCTGTGCACGAGAACACTGCCTGGATATATAGAGAAAAGGCGCCAAGTGAAAACCACTCAGCGCCTAAAACAATTACGCAAATATAGTCGCGTAAAGCATCGACAGCGCACCCAGCACGCAAGCCAGGAACACACTGTGTTTGAACGTGAAGCGCATCAGTTCGCTTTCCTGCGCACGTGCCATGCCGGTAGCGGCCACAGCAACTGCAAGACTCTGCAAGCTGATCATCTTGCCCATCACGCCACCCGCCGAGTTGGCAGCTGCCATCATCGCTGGATCAAGACCCAGCTGTTTGGCAGTGACCACCTGCAGGTTGCCGAACAACGCGTTGGCTGAAGTATCGCTGCCGGTGAGGAACACACCCAGCCAGCCCAGCAAGGCGCTGAAGAAAGGGAACAAGGCGCCAGTGGCGGCGAAGGCCAGGCCCATGGTTACGATGGAACCGGAATAGTTCATCAACAGCGCCAGCGCCAATACTGAAGCAATGGTGACGAGCGAGAACGCCATCTGCTTCAGCACCTTGCCGAGCAGTTTGATGTAGTCCATGAAAGAAACGCGCAACACTATCGCTGCCAGCAAGCCAGCCATGCCGCAGGCGGTGCCCGCTGCCGACAACCAGTTGAAGGTGTAATTGGCGGCATAAGCGGTTGGTGTAGCCACCACTGGTGCGCCCTGCATGATCATGTTGTGCAAGCCCGGCCATGGAATCACGATGTTGACCTTGTCGAGAATGGCCTTGCCTTGCGGGCTGCCCCACACCAGCACGAATACCACCAGGAACAAATAAGGTGACCAAGCCAGCAGGGTGTCACCAAAGCTGTGCTTGCGCAGCGCCAAGGTGCTCGTGGTGTCGCCGGGCATCGTAAAGGTGTCTTTCGGCTGCCAGAACTTGAACAAGGCGACCAAGCCGAGAATGGCGGCCAGTGCAGCCATGATGTCGGTAAGCTGCGGACCCACAAAATTTGAAAAGATGAACTGCACACCGGCGAAACACACACCACACACGACTGCAGCAGGAATCACACCTTTAAGTGCTTTGACGCCACCCATCACCATGATGAGGTAGGCAGGCACAAAAACGGAGATCGGCGCACACAAGCGACCGACCCATGCGCTCAACTCAAGTTCATCAAGACCGGTAATGCGAGCCAGCGTGATCACCGGAATACCGATGGAGCCGAACGCAACCGGTGCGGTGTTGGCCAGCAAGCAAATGCCGGCGGCGAAGAATGGCGAAAAGCCCAGACCTGCCAGCATCGCAGCTGCTACGGCCACTGGTGTTCCAAAACCGGAAGCACCTTCAATGAATGCGCCAAACGCAAAGGCAATCAGCATCGCCTGCAAACGACGATCAGCAGTGAGCCCGCCGATGGAGTCTTTGATGATTTCGAATTTGCCGGTTTCCAGTGTGATGCGATACATCACGATGGCCCAGTAAACAATCCAGCCGATCGGGAACAAGCCTTGGGCGGCACCGTAAGTGGTGGCTGCCAGCGCCAGTTTGAGCGGCATGCCATAGACCAAAAGCGAAATGACAAACGCTGTGGCGAGACCGGAAACTGCGGCCACCCAGGCGGGTTTGCGCAAAATGCCAATCAGGGTCAGCAGTACAAAAATCGGAATGGCGGCGACCAGCGCATTCAATAAAATGCTGTCACCGAGCGGTAGATAATTCTGCTCCCACATTGTGGAATGTCCCCTGTAGTTGTTGGTGGTCTTGGTGTGTCAAGCGAGGCCGGATGATCCCCTATTTTGCCCGTCACCGTAAAGCTATGTGCAAGCGGATTCACAGTACTTCCCCTCCTGCGATTTTTGCCTGCCGCTACCCTGGCCGCGCTAAACTGGGATACCTGTAGCCATCCCCCGAGGACGCCCATGCACCCTGTTTCTGCTTCCCGTCGCCGTTTGCTGGCCTTTATGGCCGGCAGCCCTTTGTTGCGCACCGCCGTGGGCGGCAGCGCACTGGCCGGCTTGTCACTGGAAACACTGGCGCAGGTGGTGGAAGATCGCGACTATCTGGCGCCCACTGCCGCACTGGCCGCCAATGTGTTCGACATGGAAACCGTGGCACGCCGCAATCTCAGCCGCGCCCACTGGACCTATATTTCCCAAGGTGTCGATGACGATCTCACGCTGCAGGCCAATCATGCGGCTTACCAACACCTGCATTTGAAAGCACGCCGACTGGTCGATGTAAGCCACACCGACATGAGTACTACACTGTTCGGTGAAAAACTCGTCTCCCCTATTCTGATCGCGCCCGTGGGCGGCCTCGGCATGGCGCACGCCAGAGGCGATCTGGAAGTGGCCGAAGGTGCCAAAGCCAGCAAACACAAGATGGTGCTGTCCACCGCCGCTACCTTTGGCATTGAAGAGGTGGTGCAGGCCAATGGCGGCCCGGTGTGGTATCAGCTCTATAGCACCGACCAATGGGAAATCACCCAAAAACTCGTACGCCGCGCTGAAGCCAGCGGCGCCACCGTGATGTTTCTGACTGTCGACATTCCCGCCCGCAACCAGGACCGCATGCGTCGCTTCGATCGCACTACCGGTGACTGTGTGGACTGTCATGATCCCAAGGCCACCTTTGCCGACAAGGCCATGTTGCGCGGTCTTGGCGCGCCGGCCAACATCGGCGGTACCTCAGCCGCGTTGACCTGGGACTTCGTCAAAAAACTGAAAGACTTCACCAAAATGAAACTGGTGATCAAAGGCATCACGCAGCCGGAAGATGCGGTGCTGGCAGTAAACAACGGCGTCGACGGTGTATTGGTATCCAACCACGGCGGCCGCGCCGATGAGAGCGGTTATGCCACGATTGATTCACTGCCCGAAGTGATCGCCGCTGTGAAGGGCCGCTGCCCGGTGCTGGTCGACGGCGGCATTCGGCGCGGCACTGATGTGTTCAAAGCTCTGGCGTTGGGCGCCAGCGCCGTGTTGGTGGGCCGCCCGTATATATGGGGCTTGGGCGCCTTCGGCAAAGAAGGCGTGAGCCGCGTAATGCAGATTCTCGATCAGGAATTGGATATCGCCATGCGCCAGGCCGGCACACCGCGCTTGGCCGATATCAATGCGAGCTATATAAGAAAGGGTTGAGAACCTTGACAAGCTTGCCTACTGCCGCAACTCCGCGCCGATATCCAACTGCTCAAATCTTTCACCGAGCAAATGGATCGCATAAAGAATTTCCAGCAGCAGCACCACAAGGCCGGCCACCGCTGCCAGCACCATGCCGGCTGTAGCAGAGACAAACCACTGGCTCAGAAAGAACGCCAACGCCGCCAACAACGCGCACGGGATCAAGGTAAGGGTCAACAGCACCAACTGCCCCAACATCAGTATCAGCCGCAAACCCATCGTATCCAGACCGCGCTGGGTTGACATGCCCATTTGCGACCACGCCGGAAAATACAGCGCCATCGCATTGGGTCCGAGCAGCAGCAGTGCACTGAAGGCTGGCAACAACAGCGCCACGCTGACCGACAACGCCAACTTCAGTTCGCCAGTCAGCCACGGTGTCAGCTTGCCGCCCACCATGATGCCGGAGGCAGCGGTGAGCACAAACAACCAGCCCACGGCAGTCATCACCACCACCGGCGCCAACAAATTTCCCAGCACAATGCGCCAGCCCGGCAGCGGCCAGGCTTTCAACAAATCGGCTTGCGCCAGATCAGCGCGTAAATCATTGCGTAGCACTTG
>CANCGR010000151.1 GCA_947377625.1 Gammaproteobacteria bacterium
CCCATTCGTAGGTGTATTGGGTGGCATGCGAGGTATAAAGCGCGAGTCCTGACAGCAGGTTGATGATGAATCCGAACCAGGCAGTACCGAACAGATCTGTTTGTGGCAGCACCGGCACCTGCTTGAGGGCACCGAGTATGCGGAAGTTGATGATCATCATCACACCAACCGACAAGGCCATGCCAACGGCGTGCACCGAGAGCGCGATAGCAAAGCCCCAGTTGCTTTCCCGGATGTAGACACCCAGAGCACTGTTTTCTATAGCCAGAAGTAGGTCAAACATCATGGAAGTCCTGCAGGTATGTGAAAGCTGCGCAAAGTTAACGAAAAGCTGCTGGTGTAACAAGACGCAAGGGCGTCTCAAATATGTCCATATTTTGAAAGTTTGACCTGAAATAACCGCTGATCCTTCATTCCTCTTTTCTTCCTTGTTTACCGGCCTCACAGCTTAGTAAAGTGAACCTTTCAAAAGGAGAACAACAATGACACTCGCACTGCCTGCTACTGACGATACTCGCATTTGGGATATTTGGCTTTCGATGTATCAAGTGCCGTGTTTGACGGTGGCACTTGAACTGGAGCTGTTTGAATCGCTCGAGGCGAAACCGGATTCAGCGGAGGGGCTGGCCGAACGCAGACATTTCAATTTGCGCGGTTTGCGTGCGTTGTTGCCGGTGCTGTTGCAGCAAGGCCTGCTGCAAATGCATGACGGTTGTTACCATCTCAATGAACATTCCCGTACGTATCTGCTCAAAAGCAGCGCGTACTACTGGGGGCCTTTTTACAGTCGCACGGCTCGTACGCTGGCATCGCACAAACTGTTGCTGGAAAGCATCAATAACGAGCAAGAGAACAAAGCAAAAAATCTTCCCGTTGACGGCTGGGAAAGTGGGCATGTCGACATGGAACTGGCACGTCAAGTCACTGCTTTCATGAACTGCCACTCAGTAGCATCAGCAGCAGGCATGACGCGCAGCTTTGATTTTGCGGCCACAAAACGCATGCTGGATGTGGGCGGCGGATCCGGTTGTTTGTCGATTGCCCTTGCCAAAGCAAGACCGGCTGTCAGCTGCACAGTGCTGGAGCTGCCCACCATCTGTGAACTGGTACGGCAATATGTCGCCGATGCCGGTGTTGGTTCACAAGTGGATACGGTAGTAGTCGACATGTTCCGGCAAGCATGGCCAAGCGGTTATGACACACATTTCTTCAGCAATGTTTTCCACGACTGGAGTGTGGAGACTTGTCTTGCGCTGGCCAAACAAAGTCATGCTGCGCTGCCAACGGGCGGACGTATCTTGCTGCATGAAATGCTGCTGGATGATGGCGCACTTACCCCCAAGCCCGCGGTGCTGTTCTCATTGCTGATGGCGATGGGCACGCGCGGTCAGCAGTTTACGTTCGGTCAGTTGCGGGAAATTCTGGAGACTGCCGGCTTCCGTAACGTCAGTTGCCACCACACTTATGGTTATTATTCGATTGTGTCAGGCGTGAGGTGAGTGATCGGTTGCAGGCAGTACTGAAAGCTGTCTGTTTATCGGTGTTTGGCTTTTATCCACGCATAAGAGGTCTTGATCAAGGCTGCCAATACTTTCATGTCTACATCAGCGAGCTTGTTGATGTAGAGGCAGCCCTTGCCGGTTTTGTGTTTGCCCAGTTTTTCCAACAACGCTTCACGTTCCGGAATGTCATGTAGCACGTAGAGCGTAAGCGCCTGCGCGCGCGGTGAAAACCCGATCATGCACATATCGCCTTCGTGGCCACTTTCATATTTGTAGTGGTATTGATCGAAGCCGACGATGCTGCTGCCCCACATGCGTGGCGGCTTGCGAGTGATCTTTTGCATCAAGCTGAGAACAGCCATCGCATCGGCACGACGCACCTCGTTGCCCACCTTGTCGAGAAAAGCAGTAACGCTGTCGTCAGTGATGAGTGTTTTTACCTGGTAGGTCATAACAGGATCTCCGTGGCTGTGTCTGAAAGTATCAACGAGTCGGTCGGGATTGGCAAAGGCTATGCTAGTCTCGCCGACATAGGCAGGCTGTAAACAGGGCAACTCATGAACGGCGGCAATAGCGGTCAAAATCCTCGTGATGACGGAGAATATCTCAATGGGCTGGCCCGCGGCCTTGCAGTAATGCGGGCCTTTAGCAGAGAGAAACCCGGCATGACTCTCAGCGAACTGGCAGCCTGTACCCAACTCAATCCGGCCGTAGTGAGGCGCTGTCTTCATACCCTGATGCACCTTGGCTATGTAGGCAAAAAAGACAGGATTTTCCTGCTGCGTCCGGAAGTCTTCAGTCTGGGCTCGGCCTACATCGAATCAATGAACCTGGAAGAAGTGGTGACCCCGCACTTGCAGCGTGTACGTGACACTACCGGCAACAGCATCGGACTGTCGGTATTGTCCGGTGTGGACGTGCTGTTCATGGTGTATGTGTCCACCAAATTACTTACGCGGGTGGCAGCCGGTGTTGGCTCGCGGTTCCCGGCCTATGCCACATCAGCCGGGCGTGTGTTGTTGGCCTTTCAGGACAAAGACAAGGTGAAGGAGTATCTGGAACGGTTGAATCCCCAGCCTTTGACCGATGCAACCGTTACTTCCAAGACACAATTGAAAAATCTGCTCGCGGATGTCAGAAAGCAGGGCTATGCAGCCACACAGGGAGAACTGGATTTCGGAGTGGTTTCAGTAGCGGTGCCGGTGTTCTCGCAGGATGGCAAGATACTGGCCTCGGTGGCGTGTGCCACTTCGCTGGCCAGGCAGAGTCTGGAACAACTGGTGGAGGATGTGGTGCCACGGTTGCAGCAGGCTGTGCGGGATATTGAATTCGAATTGCGACGGTGTCCGTTACTGGTGCATTCCATTACCAATTGAAAGCCAGGCAAAAAAAGGGCAGGTCGCGAACGACCTGCCCTTTCTGATAAAACAATCAGTATTGTTTTGGAACTATCAGAACGAGTAGTTAACACCAATCGTGTAGCGACGGCCGAGGATGTCGTACATGCCGTTGACGCCGGTACCAACGCCTGCACGACCAATGGTCGTTCCTGCTATGTTGGGGTCACGATTCAACAAGTTGTTGATGTTGGCGAACACTTCCATATTCTTCTCTTTACCGATGGTCTTGCTGACCTTCATGTCCAGATAAGTGATTGAAGGGATATGGTTGTTTTCAATCGTAGTGATGTTCGTGCCAGTGGATGTCAGGATTGAAGGGCTCGGACGCAAGGTCAATGGTATTGGTACATTGCTTTCCAGAACAGTTTTGTCCAGCAGGCCACCATCAATCCAGCGTGCTTGCACGAACGCAGACCAGTTGTCGTAGTTGTAGTTCATGCTGATATTGACCTTGCTCTTGGGAAAGGTGTAACCACCGGCACGTTCATTACGTGCTGGAATTGCAAGGCCGGGGATAGTTTTGGTCAACGTGGAGTTTTCACCCAGTCGGCTGTACATAACCCGCATGGTCATCGACTCGGCAGCACCACCGATCAACTTCAGATCAGTCTTGTAGGTTGCTTCGACATCCTCGCCCGAGATGCGCTGGTTGGCCAGGTTGATAAACAGTGCGTCCACACGCTCAATTGGAATTGCAGTACTGGTCTGCGCGTTGGTGACGCCTGCGTTATTGGAGATCACATACTGGCAAAGTGAAGGATCACCGCTGAAGCAGCCATCAACAATGTTTTGTGCGGTAAGTTGGGCAATCGCATCATTGATGTCTATTTTATAGTGATCCAGCGATACCGAAAAACCTTCGATGAAGGAGGGGCGATATACCAAACCATAGGTTTTTGTGTTGGCAATTTCCGGTGTTACGTTCGGATTTCCGCCAGAGAAAGATGAAGCGGAAACAACTGCATTACCTTGCCATGGGTTCTTCACGGTGATCCCGCCACGCGTCTGGTCATAGCGTTCGCGCAGGGACGCTGCACGCACGTCGCGACTTCTGGTGGCGCGTACGCGTAGTTCGTCGGTGATGGTCCAGTTCAAGCCGACCTTGGCGGCCCAGATAGAGCCTGAACCCGAGTAATCGGCCCAGCGTGCAGAAGAGTCCACTTCAACGTACTTGGCGAATGCCTTGTCCTTGATTACAGGAATGTTCACTTCGCCAAACGCTTCCTTCACGTTGTAGCCGCCCTTGATTTCACGCAGGCTTGAGAACAGTACGGTGCTTGAGCTTTGATCGCCCGAGAACAGGGTCGGGACGAAGCGCAGGCCGGCGAGGCCGTTGTAGCCAGCCACGGTGGTAGGACCTGATGCAAATATCCCGCGGATACCGGCAGGCATCAAACCTTGGTCGCTCAGCAAGGTACCATTGACCTGGGCAGGGTATTCGTCGGCAGGGTTGAGGGTGCGCTGATTCAGTTTTTCCTTGCGGTACGAGGCACCAAAGGCGCTGCCCACAGGGCCGGCCCCAAAGCCTTGGAACAAGTCACCGTTGACGGTGAACTCGAACACACTCTGGTCAGTCCACTGGCGTGCATCCTTACCGTTGCGGTCCATCACGTAATCAGCTGCTGCTTTGGAGACGTTCTGCACGCCGCCAAACAGGTTGATAGGTGCGCAATCACTGAACAGGCCACCATTGCCGCCGCTCGCGATTGGGCCGGTAAATTGCGGCAGATTGACGCGACAGATTGGCGTGCCGCTTGGGCCTGTTACGGCGTCCATGGCCAGGAACAGTCGATCAGTACGCGTACCGTTGGTTTCTATGAAGTCTTGCGTATTCTGGCCGTACTGCGCATAGGCGTTGTATCTCCAATCCTTGAAGTAGCCAGAGGTATTGAAATCACCTTTGGTGCCGACAGTGAAGGAATACATGTGATTGAGCGTATTTTCGCGTGATTCACCGAGTGGGGTGTCAGTCACGTTCGGCGCGTAGAAGCCAAAGCCTGCAAACTGTGCGGTGGCAGGTTTGTTGGCCTTGATCAAAGCGCTAACGGCAGGTTGAAGGAATGCGTTGTCTGCATATACGCGGCCTTGCCACCCGGCCAATAGGGGGACACTCTGCCAGCGGTCGGAGGTGAAGTTGCGAGCATACATGAGCTGGGAGTAGACGTTCATGTGCTCGTTGACGTCGTAATCGCCGTATAAAAAGGTATTGTAACGACGATAGCCGTTCTGCACTTCTTGATCGGCGTTAACGCCGTAGTCGGTGGTCGGCATGGCTACACATTGGCAGCCCGCGCTGACGTTACCGATAGCACCAGCAAGGTTCATAGGCGATAGCGAGCCATCCGCATTAAATACCTGCCGGTTCAGCGCTGCTATCGTCGGTTCAACCAGTACGCCGGTGTTGGTGTAGTTGGTGGGCTTTACATTCGAACGTACCAAGTCGGTTGGGCCATTGACGTCCGGGTTGGTAACCCTGGACACGCGGGCAAGAAACGGGCGATCCGTAAGAGCTTCGAAAGAGGCGATGGGGGACTGGTCGGCGATGGAGGCTGAGCCTATGACATGAAGCCCATTGCTGAATTGCTTGCCGAAAACGATGCCTTGTTCCCAGGTCTTGCCGTCACCGAGCTCGTTAATGCCGGCTTGGCTATGGGTTTTAAGGCCTTCGAATTTGGTATTGAGGA
Organism: Gammaproteobacteria bacterium; assembly: GCA_947377625.1. Classification (GTDB taxonomy): domain Bacteria; phylum Pseudomonadota; class Gammaproteobacteria; order Pseudomonadales; family Pseudohongiellaceae; genus CAILUG01. The sequence continues at coordinate 5,587 of CANCGR010000151.1, forward strand.
TGAAGTTCACCACACCGGCTACGGCGTCAGTACCGTAGCTGGCAGAAGCTCCACCTGTCACACTTTCAACGTTTTTGAGCAGATCTTCCGGAAACGAGTTGACGTCGACACTACCGAAACGGTTGGTCGGTACTACACGACGACCATCCAGCAGGACCAGGGTGCGGTTGGCACCGGCGCCACGCATGTTGATGTTGGAACCGCCGGAGTTCTGGCCGCCATTCTCTTGATCCGGAGTCTGGTTGTTGTAGTACTGCGGCATCTGCACCAGAGCTTCGATCAGGCTGCCCGGCGCCATGTTGGATAATTCGTCAGCAGTGATGGTGGTCACCGGTGTTGGCGTGTCCATCGTGGTGCGTGAAATGCGGCTACCAGTGATCTGGATTTCTTCGAGTTTATCCTGGGCATAGGCTGTATTGATCATGCCTGCAGAGAGGGCGAGGGCCAAAACTCCGGTTGAGACTTTAGCGACTGCCTGCAATTGCGACGCGCGGATGCCTTGCGCAAGTAACGAACTCCGAAACAAATTTCTTTGCTCTAACATTTTTTCTCCCCTGCTATCGATGTTGACTGGAATACATTGGTTTGTGTGATTTTTCGATAGACGAAAACATATTCTCACAGCGAAAAACACGCTGTATATGCAGGGGGGAGTGGTTCCAGATTTCTTGACCAATACGAATTACCATTCTTCTCTCGAAGAATGGTAATTGCTTGTTTACATAGAGAAAAAAATAAAGATTTAGATAAGGCCCAATTCTTTATTCACAATTTCTGCACCTTTGGCCAGAGCAAACAGCTTGGCGCGGGCGGATTCGCGGGGCAGATACTTCAATCCGCAGTCCGGGGCGGCAATAAGACGCTCAGGCGGGATGTATTTCAGGGCCTTGCGAATGCGGTCAGCGACAATTTCCGGGGTTTCAGGGGTTTCATCACCAAGGTTGATGACACCGACCATGATGGTCTTGTTGCCGAGGGCTTCGAGTGCAGCCTGCAGGTTAAGTGCCTGCGGTTGCGCCGC
>CANCGR010000152.1 GCA_947377625.1 Gammaproteobacteria bacterium
CTGCAAATCCAGCAGCTCCAAAGCACGCTGCAACATCTGCTGGTTGATGTCCGCGTTGACCTGGGTGAAGTCGAGTGGATGAAAGGCCATGCGCAATTGGTATTGAGGCAGCTCGTAGTAGAGGCGTTGCGGCCCTGCCACCGGATACATCTTGTGGACGCTGTCCGGCCCCTGTGGCTGCAGGTAAATGTCGATGTGGTGCATTTCCCCGAATACACGCAAGTGCTCGTGATCCGCCTCGCTCAATTTCTGCAGATGCCGGAACACCAGAGCGCAATCACCTCCAACCGTGCCAGCGGGAACATCACCCACAGCGACCTCGATTTGCGGCAGTTGGTCTTTGCAAGTGAGGCTGCTGACCAGTTCACTCAGCTTGCCTATCAAGCCGCCCACTCTGGCAGCGAGCACCGGACATTCATCCATGTCGGTAATGAAACCGCTTTGTTGCTCCTTGAAACCCACCAGGGCTTTACCTTTCTTGCCGACCCAGCGCACCGCCAATCTGGCCTTGCGGCGATAACCGAACACTTCACCGCTGATCACCGGCAGCTGTTGATAGGAGCCTTCAGTAACAGCATGCGCCAGTCGCTCATGCAACACAGCAGATTTGAAAGCGAGCTGGGAGGCACTGTCGAGGTGCTGCAGAGAGCAGCCACCACAGATGCCGAAATAGCGGCATTGCGGTGTAACGCGCTCTGGCGCAGCCCTGAGCACTTCCTCAGTCACCGCTTCAGCATAACTGCCTTTGGAGTTGGTGAAATGTGCCAGCACCTGCTCACCTGCCAGTGCTCCATGCACGAATACCACTTTGCCTTCGTGATGGGCTATGCCACGACCTTCGTGACTGAGTTTGCTGACATCGAGAACCACAGATTCTTTTTGCTGAACTTTGCGACGCGCCCTGATTCCCATTCAAACCAGCCCGTGCTTGCTGAAAACGCCCGTGGAAAGATAACGGTCACCACGGTCACAGATAATCGCGACGATGACGGCGTTTTGCAGCTGACGCGAAAGTTGCAAAGCCGCATACACAGCACCACCGGAAGAAACGCCGCAGCAAATGCCCTCTTCCATCGCCAGATCCTGCATTGTGTGTTCTGCATCCTGTTGGCTGATGTCCAATACCTGATCGACGCGCTCGCGCTCGAATATCTTCGGCAGATAAGCAGCAGGCCAGCGGCGAATGCCCGGAATTTTGGAACCTTCCTGCGGTTGCAAACCGACGATCTCGATCGCCGGATTTTTTTCCTTGAGGAAACGGGAAACTCCCATGATGGTGCCGGTAGTGCCCATCGAACTGACGAAGTGCGTAACAGTGCCGTTGGTATCGCGCCAGATTTCCGGGCCAGTGTGTTCGTAATGGGCGGCATAGTTGTCAGGATTGCCGAACTGATCGAGCACCCTGCCCTTGCCTTCGCTTTCCATCTGCTTGGCCAGATCGCGTGCGCCTTCCATGCCCTGCGCTTCCGACACCTCGATCAAGGTAGCACCGTAGGCAGTCATGGAATCCTTGCGCTCCTGCGTGGCGTTGGCCGGCATGATCAGCGTCATCTTGTAACCTTTGATCGCAGCGACCATCGCCAGCGCTATGCCGGTATTGCCACTGGTGGCTTCAATCAGCGTATCACCTGGCTTGATAAGGCCACGGGATTCCGCCTTGCTGATCATGCTCAGCGCAGGCCGGTCTTTGACTGAGCCGGCCGGGTTGTTGCCTTCGAGCTTCAACAGAATGGTATTGCTGGTAACGCCCTGCAGCCTTTGCAGGCGCACCAGTGGCGTGTTGCCAACCAAGGATTCAATAGTGGAATAGCGGGAATTGCTCATGTGCGAAGTCACTGACTAAAAGCGGCATATTAGCCTTCAGGCCTGCGAGGGGGAAGTTGGAGGAGACACTTTGCCGAACAGGGTACGACTCACCAGCTCGCGCTTGCCCAAATGCTGTTGCAACACGGTGCGCAGCAAGCGTTTGGCGGTAACACGCACCTGCTTGTCGGAGAAATCCCGCTCGGCGATTTTCAGCAATTGCGCACCGCGATAAAAGTTTTCCTGCTCGTTTTTGTCTGGGGTGTTCAGTTGCTCACCGAAGCCACCGTCTGCATGCAAGTGATACCAGCCTTCGTTGTGGATGGGAGCACCGCTTTGTACATCATGATCGAACTGCAGCCCATAGCCCAACGAGTCGAGCAGCAAGAGTTCAAAGTTGCGCAGCATTGGTTCAAGCGGCTCGCTGCCGGCCAGCGAGCGCATCAGCCGTCCATACTCTTCAAACAAGGCAGGCTCCTTCTCATGCAATGGCAACAACCTGACCAATAGCTCGTTGACATAGAGCGCCGACAACAAGCGTTCACCCTGCAAGGCAATGCCAGTGCCAAGCGCTTCCAGTTGGCCAACCGTGCGCAGCTCACCGCGCCCGCTCAACACCAGTTGCAGAGGAACAAAAGGTTGCAGCAACGAACGTTTGCGGGAAGGACCGGCTTTGCTGGCAGAGCGCACGCCTCTGGCGATTGCGCCGATTCTGCCCTCCTGCTGACTGAACAGCTCCAGCATCAAACTGCTGTCCCGGTAAGCCCGGGCATGCAACAGCCAGCATTGATGGAGTAGCTCTGCCTTCATGTGCTCCGCTTACAATGACTGTAACAGTTTATTCAAACCCGAGACTGCGCAGTGCGCGTTCATCATCCGACCAGCCGCTTTTTACTTTGACCCACAGTTTAAGCATGACCTTGCAATCAAACATGCGCTCCATGTCCTTACGGGCTTCGGTGCCGATCAGTTTGAGCCTGGAACCGCTCTCGCCAATCAGCATGCGCTTCTGGGTTTCTTTCTCCACCAGAATGACCGCACTGATGTGATAGAGCGAGCCTTCCTCACGAAATTCTTCAATCTCGACTGCGGTTTCATAAGGCAACTCATCGCCCATCTGGCGCACGATCTTTTCACGCACGAATTCAGCAGCGAGAAAACGTGCATTGCGGTCAGTCAACTGGTCTTCAGGATAGAACCACTCCTGTGTAGGCAAGTAGCGCACGATGGTGGCTTCCAGAGCATCAGTGTTCTGCAGTTTCAGCGCCGAGACCGGAATTACTTCCTTGAAGAAGCTCCACTGTTTGCTCACCTGATCGATAAAGGGCAACAACTGCGACTTGTCTGCCAGCTCATCGGTCTTGTTGATGACCAGCAACACCGGGCATTGCAGACGCTGCAGCTGCACCAGCAGAGCTTCATCTTCTTCGCCCAGCCATAACTGGTCAGTCACGAACAGCACCACGTCAACATCCAGCAAGGTTGTGCTCACCGTGCGGTTCATGTGCCTGTTGATGGCTTTGTTGATTCCGCGATGAAAACCCGGCGTATCAACAAAGACCAACTGGTTGTCGCCGACCGTCTTGATGCCCTGCACACTGTTACGAGTGGTTTGCGGCTTGCGCGAGGTAATGCTGATTTTCTGGCCGACCAGATGGTTCAGCAACGTTGATTTGCCAACATTGGGACGACCGACCAGCGCCACAAGGCCGCATTTTTTTTCATTGCTGTCAGACACGTATGACTCCCAGGAGTTCCAGAGCCGCTTCCGCAGCCATTTGTTCTGCCTCTTTGCGGCTCGTACCAGTACCTGTGAGCACGGTTGGCAATCCTGCTACCTGGCATGAAACGGTAAAGTGCTGTTGATGATCGCTGCCATTGATGCTGACCACTGTATAGACCGGCAGGGCCTTGTGTTTGGCTTGCAGCCATTCCTGCAGTTGTGTCTTGGCATCCTTGCTGGGTTCGTTGACGGTGAGCGCGGATAATCTGGAACCCAGCCACTCTTGCAGTTTCTGTGAACACACAGCCAAACCGCCATCAAGATAAACCGCGCTCACCAGCGCCTCCATCGCATCAGCGAGAATCGATTCGCGACTGGACCCGCCACTTTTCAATTCACCTGGTCCGAGTCGCAAGGCCTGGCCAATCTGCAATTCGCGTGCGACTTCCGCCAGTGTGGTGCGCTGCACCAGACGCGAACGCAAACGGCTCAGCTCACCTTCGCTGGCCGTGGGGAAACGTGCAAACAGGAGTTCAGAAACTACGAAACCAAGGACGGCGTCGCCCAGAAATTCCAGGCGCTCGTTGTTGGGCTTGCCGGCACTGCGATGGCACATGGCCTGCTCAAGCAGGCCGGGATTACGGAATTGATAGTCGAGTTTGTCTTCGAAGGTTGCCAAAATAGCTCGTATCAGTTCTTGTCAAAGCGGTTCTGGAAGGCAACCACCACCGAAATGTTAAGCACGAGCGGGTTGCGGATTTCATAATTGATATCGACATATTCCTTGCCGCCTTCGCGCTTGATGACAATATCCTGCAAGCTCAAACCCTCCACCTTGTTGACCTGCAAGGTCTTGCCCAAGTCCTTGCGAATCGCATCGATATCCATGTCCTTGTACTCTTTCTTGGCCATGATAACTGTCATCGAACTCTTGAGGATCGCATTGCCGGCATAGGCAGGTGCAACTTTGAGTCCAAATGTTACGGCCGCCCCCATCAACACCAGCATGAAGACAGTGACATAAAAAGAACCGCGTTGGCGGGAAGGCAGTTGGGTATTGATCTTGTTCATGGTGTCTCCTTGGCAACTGGATAAGTGAAAAACATCAAGGGGCATTCTTTATCAGACGGACATCAGAAAACGATGGCAGTGCGAGCCCAGGCTCCTTGTGCATCCATACCGCCACGGCTTTGCCCACAATCTTGGCTTCCGCTGCTGGACCCCAGAACCGGCTGTCGAGACTGTTGTCACGATTGTCACCCATCATGAAATACTGCCCTTCTCCTATGACCATGCCCTCAGGCTGCAGCCAGTCATAGACGCGGTTAAAACGCTGTGATGCCGCAGTATAGATATCATGCGTGACACCGCCAACGGTTTCCCGCGACAGCATCACACCTTTCTCGCGTACGATGCCGACGCTTTCCTGTGGCACGGCTTCGCCATTGACGAAAACTACTCCATCCTTGTAACGAATATGGTCGCCAGGCAGGCCGATAACCCGTTTGATGTAGTAATCCGGCACATGCGGGGGCACAAACACCATCACATCACCACGCTTGGGCTCGCCGATATTGAGAATCTTGGTGCCAGTGACCGGTAGTCGCAGGCCGTAGGCAAACTTGTTCACCACAATGAAATCACCGATGTTGAGGGTGGGGATCATCGAGCCGGTAGGGATCTGAAACGGCTCAAACAAAAATGATCGCAATACCAACACAGCCAAAAGAATCGGGAAAAAAGCGCGCGAATAGTCCACCACTATCGGATAGCGGTTGAGTTTGAAAGCAGCCTGCAAGTGCTTGAGTTTGACAGCCTCCGGACTTGCTGGCGGGCTCTTGCCGTTCGCAGGCAAGGGAGAGCCATCTTCATCCAGTGTGGCAACCCAGCTATTGAACTCCTCGGCTGTCAGCCCCTTGCCCTTGAGAAACTCGACAATGGCGGTCTTGCGCGGTGGCGCCAGTACCAACAGGTCAAACAACCATGCCGCTCCGGTAATAGCGGACAGCACGACCAATACAAGTGAAAAATCGATGTTCATTGCTTACTCTCGCCTCGCTCCTGCACCACTTGGCACATGGATGATTATTTGTCTGGCTATTTGTCTACCCGAAGAATTGCCAGAAATGCTTCCTGCGGTACTTCCACGGTTCCCACCTGCTTCATGCGCTTCTTGCCGGCTTTCTGCTTTTCCAGCAATTTGCGTTTGCGGCTTACGTCACCGCCATAACATTTGGCAGTCACGTTTTTGCGCAAAGCCTTGACTGTGGTACGGGCGATAATCTGCCCGCCAATCGCAGCCTGGATTGCCACATCATAAAGTTGGCGCGGAATGAGTTCCTGCATTTTCTCCGCCAACACGCGGCCTTTGGTCTGGGCCTGATCCCTGTGGACGATAAGTGCCAAGGCATCCACAACATCGCCGTTGATCAGTACATCGAGTTTGACAAGATTCGCGGCCTGGAAACGGATGAAATGGTAGTCCAGTGACGCATAGCCTCGGCTGACCGACTTCAGACGATCAAAAAAATCCAGCACCACTTCATTCATCGGCAGCTCGTATTTGATCGATACCTGATTGCCAATGAACTGCATGTCTTTTTGCACACCACGCTTGTCGACACACAGCGTCAACACGTTGCCAACATATTCCTGCGGCACCAGAATATTGGCCTCCACTATGGGCTCACGCATCTCGTCGATGTTACCCATGGGTGGCAAGCGTGAGGGACTATCAACCCGGATCACATTGCCGTCGCGCGTGACCACTTCAAACACTACTGTCGGAGCCGAGGTGATCAAGTCGAGGTTGTATTCACGCTCCAGGCGTTCCTGCACGATTTCCATATGCAGCATGCCAAGGAAGCCACAGCGGAAGCCAATGCCTAACGCATCCGAATTCTCGGGTTCATATTGCAGAGCCGCATCGTTGAGAGTCAGTTTTTCCAGCGCATCACGGAAGCTTTCGTAGTCATCGGCAGATACCGGGAACAGACCGGCATAAACCTGCGGTTGCACTTTCTTGAAACCTGGCAAGGAATCAACTTCAGGGGTCTTGGCATGGGTGAT